>JBGSWM010000001.1:0-11022 GCA_041752435.1 Minisyncoccia bacterium
TATTAAAAAATTTTTACCTTCTTAAGATACCCATAAATATTAGCCGGCAGGAAGTATTTATCTAGCTCAATTTATCAGCGGGTGTATACTGCAGATATGTTATATATATCTAACATCATCAAGCAGACAGAACAAAATACAAATTTCCGCACTGTCCTTTTTACGGGCGAAAAAAGCCAATTAGTAGTAATGAATATTCCGGCCGGTGGCGATATCGGCAAGGAGAAGCATTCTCATGTCGAGCAGTCGCTTTTCATCCTAAGCGGACAGGCCAAAGCGACCTTGGATGGAGAAGAGACGGAGGTAGGTCAGGGTGATGTGGTGGTGGTACAGCCAGGGGTAAAGCACAATCTGATTAACACTGGGACTGAGCCATTAAAGATTTATACCATCTATGCGCCGGCCAATCACATCGATGGCCGAGTTCATGTCACGAAAGAGGATGCTGAAGCTGATCAGGCTGATGAAAAATTTGGCGAGAGTATTAGTGATTAAATAATTGTTAGATTAAGGGTATGAAAAAAATTATCACAGCGGCAATAATCGTGTTAGGGCTATTGATAGTGTCTTTTTATGCCCTAAATTCCTATATCTACAACGAGAAGCAGGTGCCTGCCGAAGCTAGTTATAAAGAAGCTACCTATCGGATTAACGGTGAATCGGTGCAACTTGATGGAGTGTCGACTAAGTATTTTGGCAATGAATATCTGGCTGATCTAGATAATGATGGACGGCAGGACGTAGTTTTTCTCCTGACGCAAGAGACAGGTGGAAGTGGGACATTTTATTATGCTGTCGCTGCTCTCAATACTGAGCGCGGTTATGTTGGGTCAGAGGTCTATCTACTCGGTGATAGGGTAGCTCCCCAATCAATTGAAGCTAGTCAAAATCCGCGACACAAGAATGTAATCGTGGTTAATTATGTTGACCGGGCACCGGGGGAGCCGATGACGGTACCGCCTTCAGTGGGAAGGAGTGTGTACTTAAAGCTTGAACCGATAAGTATGTCGTGGGGAACAGTCGAGCCAGATTTTACCGGTGAAGCCGACTCGGCCCAGATGACCTTAGCGATGAAAGAATGGGTCTGGCAAATGACTGAATACAGTGACGGTCGAACATTAGTACCAGCAAAACCAGACGCTTTTACTTTGGCTTTTTCTGATCAGGGAATGTTGGCGGTGGGGACTGATTGTAATAGTGTGGGCGGGGAGTACCTGGTTGAAGATAACTTCCTGATATTCTCAAACCTGCGAATGACGCGGATGTACTGCGAAGGTTCACAAGAATCAGAATTCATGAAGCTGCTAGAAAATACTGTCTCATTTCACTTTACCGGTCGAGGGGAACTGATTTTTGATTTACGTCACGATAGCGGAACGGTAACATTCAGATAGTAAGGAGGTAAATCTACCGGACGCTGCGACTGCTATCATGATGCCTCCCCTTGGTATATGATTAAACTATTGTGAAGTTTGACCATATCCAGCAGTTTTTCTTTTTGGGTCTTCTCATGGCTACGACCGGAATCTTTTTTTGGCTTCTCGGTTCTTATTTATTTCCTGTTTTTTGGGCGGTGGTGATCGCTATTGTTTTCTATCCCTTGTTCCTCAAGCTAAAAATCAAGACAGGTAACCGTGCTTCGGTAGCTTCAATTCTAGCTATTGGGGCGGTAATATTAATGGTGATGCTACCGATTCTTATTGTCGGTAGTTTGATTGTCCAGGAATCGCTCGCGCTGTATCAGAGTGTTAGTCAAGATTCGGCAGAGCGGGAAGGTTTAAATTTGTTAAAGCAAGCGGAAGGTTTAATCGCTTATCTTGAGCCGTACGGTATTTCCCAATCAGCTCTGGTGGAAAAATTGCGCGACGGCATAGCGGGAGTCTCCCAGACACTAGCTTCGTCACTAGTCACGGTGGGTCAAATAACTTTCTCATTTTTTATTTCCACGGCCATCATGCTCTATCTACTTTTCTTCTTTTTTCGTGATGGTGAAAAGCTGCAAGACACTCTCATGTACTATCTACCAATCGGTGATAAATATGAAAGACGTCTGTTTAATCGCTTCGCCGAGACTTCAAGGGCGGTGGTGAAGGGGACAATCGCGATTGCTGCCTTGCAAGGACTTCTCGGTGGCCTAGCATTCTGGATTGTTGGTGTCTCCAACCCCGTCTTGTGGGGAGTGGCGATGGGTCTACTGTCTTTTATTCCAGCAGTTGGTTCAGCCATTATCTGGTTTCCGGTCAGTATTATTCTCCTGGCGACGGGCTCAGTTTGGGAGGGAGTTACCCTGATTATCGTTGGAGTATTGCTGATTGGTCTCGTTGATGAGTTCCTCCGCCCGATTCTCGTTGGTCGGGGATCAAAAATGCCGGACAGTATTACTCTGATGGCAACCATTGGGGGACTAGCTACTTTCGGGGTCTCTGGCTTGGTAGTCGGTCCGATTATTGCCGCCTTCTTTCTTTCTCTCTGGGTGATGTTTGGTGAGCATTATCAGAAGGAATTATCACAGAATTAACTGAGTTATGAAGATTTTTTAGAGTTTTTTGGGTGGTACGGGACCGTTGCCATCGTCTTGGCTTATTTTTTAGTAAGTTTTTCTTATCTGGAAGCAGACAGTCTGGTTTATCAATTGCTTAATATAACTGGAGCTTTAGGGATAGCGGCTATTTCTTTTTATAAAAAAACCTATCAACCAGGCTTATTAAATATTATTTGGACACTGATTGCTTTGTTGGCCATTATAAATATTTTATTTTAGATCTGATTCAGTTCCTGGCTATAAATTTGTTTGCTATACTAACCCTCTATGAAACTATTAGCCGAAATCAGTGAAGGGACACTTGGTTTGAGTCAGGAGTATGAGCAAATGGGAGCTGAATATCAGTTGCGCAAGAGTGCGCGAGCAATTTTACTAAATGCTGAAGGGAAAATGGCTACTCAGTATCTAAAGACTTATACCTTTCATAAATTACCCGGCGGAGGAGTCGAAGCCGGAGAGTCGATAGCCGAAGCACTCAAGCGGGAAGTGAAAGAAGAGGTGGGGTGCGAATGTGATATTTTACGCCCGATCGGTGTCACTATCGAGTACCGAAATAAGTATAAAATGATTCACATTTCATATTGTTATGAAGCCAAAGTGATGGGTGAAGTGGGGACTCCTGCGCTTGAGAAGGGAGAGGTGGAAGAAGGACAAGAAACCTTGTGGCTAGATCCTCAAGAGCTGTACGAGAAGATGCAAACTGATCAGCCGGGAAAATTTGAAGGCCACTTTATTCTAGCCAGAGAAAAAGCTTTTCTTAAAGAGTACTTAAGCGCTTGATCTTCGCAATAAAACAAACTGAGGACCGAAAACAGAATGTTTTCGGTCCTCAGTGCTATATAGATTGGTAATGTCCTTCCTAGGCCTTGCTACGCTTAAAACAATCAAGGCACTTGAGGTTGCTAGTGTCGCGAGGTTGAAATGGGAGTGAGGTAATATCTGATCCACAACCGGCGCATTTCCAGGCACCAGAAAAGCGTGGCTTCTCACCTGGAGCGACGGGTGTACCTTCATAGTCACCCGGAGCTGGCTCGCTAGCTGGGGCGGCGTCATAGGGAATATCATTAGGGGCCTCAACAGAGCTCGCTGATTCTTCGGGGGCAGGGGCGGTTGTGCCGCCTTTTTGCTTGCTGTAGCAGGCTCGGCAAGTTAGGCCGTTTTCGCTTCGGGGTTGAAAGGGAAGTTCGGTGATCGCCCCACCACAGCCGCTGCATTTCCAATTTCCTTGAAACATAAGATCATCTTAAGCTAAAAATGTTAATAAATTAACTGGCTTATAGTATACATTATTTGAGACCGTCAAGGACATGCTTACAGATAGCTGCATACAAAAATTAATTACTTTGCTACACTTAATGGTATGAGTAAAAAACACTTTTTGAGCTTAGTTGTTCTTGTTTTATTAATCTCTGGTTATATTTACGTTGAGTCAAACCATCTGGCAGAGGAAGGTGCGACCGAAGAAGTCATAAAGGAAGCGTTTTTGCCTATTATTACTCCAATATCCCATGCCTCATTTGTACTTTCCTGGGGCGATTTAGCTATTTTTAATGACCCAGTCGGAGAGGCGGAGCTCTACGATAACTTGGTTACGCCTGATCTAATATTGCTATCTGATATTCACGGGGACCACCTAAGTACCTCAACCTTGGCTAGTTGGGAAGAAGCGGGGACTAAAATAATTGCCCCAGCCGCTGTCGCCGAAATCCTACCAGTTACTTGGCAAGATAGAGTCCAGGTACTAGCCAATGGAGAAGAGATACTTTACTCAGACCTAAAGATCACGGCTGTTCCAATGTACAACTTTCCTGAAGCTGAAGATAGCCGTCATACCAGCGGTCGGGGTAATGGTTACTTAATCGAGAAGGATGGCGTGCGACTATATGTTGCAGGTGATACTGGCCCAACTCCAGAGATGAAAGCTTTGACGGCAATTAATCTGGCTTTGGTGCCGATGAATCCGCCCTATACCATGACGGTTGAAGAGGCGGCAGAGGCGGTCTTAGCGTTTGCGCCTAAGCAGGTTTATCCTTACCACTACCGGACGCCCGAGGGCTTTAGTGATGTCGAGCGTTTCAAAGAATTAATCAATGAAGTCAATCCTGACATCGAAGTGGTATTGCTTGAGTGGTATAAAGAGTAACTTATGCCAGAACAGGTGATAAATTCAGTAGCCAACCAGCGAATAGCCAAAGGGGTGACCCAGGAGGAGTTGGCGACCGCCGTGTCTGTTAGTCGTCAGACTATCAGTGCGCTTGAGAAAGGAAACTATACCCCGTCGGTCTTACTAGCCATTAAAATTTCTCAATACTTCAGGGTGCCGGTTGAGAAATTATTTACAATTACATATGAATAATAATTCACTGGAAATTATCACTACCTTTATCTTGATTGGGTTAACTATATTTTTACTTAATCCTTGGCATTTTTGGATGCCGGATATGATGATGATCGGGGGGCTGATCTCTCTCTTCTTAGCCTTCGCTATTTTTTCTGGTTTTGTGTTGCGAGAAAAAGTCTATGATGAAAGAGATCGTATGCATCAAGCTTTGGCCGGACGTTTCGCCTTTTTAGCGGGGACGGCTGTGCTTCTGCTTGGTATTATGAGTCAAGGCTTAGATCATGCCGTAGATCCATGGCTGGTCGGGGCGCTCGCAGCGATGCTGATTGCAAAAATAGTCACTCGCTGGTGGAGCGATAGGCATCTCTAGCCCGGCTATACCCAATTAAATGTAAAGTGTACTTTACATTTAATTGGTCTCTAGTAGACTAAGGGTATGAGTAAAAAAATTATTTTAGCCTTGGGTCCGATAGTCATACTACTAATCGGATCAATCTATTACTTCGGAGTGTTCAGTTCTGGGTCAATTCATGTTGAAGAAGAATTACCGACTATACTTAATAGTACAGAAACCATTCAATCAGAAGAAATGCCTGCGGTTGAGACGGTGGATCTGCCAGTTTATCCCGTTGTCAGTACACCAGGTCATGAGGCTAAGGGAGAGGTGAAGCTGCTGCCGACGGAATCTGGTCTGGTGGTAAGGTACGAAAACTTCGAAACCATTAACGGGCCTGATCTGTTTGTTTATCTCAGCAGTGATTTATCGGCTACGTCGTTTATCAATTTGGGAGAGTTGAAGGGAACTAGTGGCAATCAGAATTATACTGTCCCCTCTGAAGTTGATTTAAGGCAGTATCCGTATGTCCTTATTTGGTGTAAGCAGTTTGGGGTTTTATTTAATTATGCCGATATTTCAGCAAATTTTATTAGTAGTGAAGAGGGTAATAACAATTCAGATTTAGTTATGGACAAGAAACAAGAAAATGATTTGCAAACAAAGAAAGAAGAGATGGTCGTTGTGACTGAGACAAATCTAATTCCATCACCAGCTAAGATTGTTCTAACGCGGACAGCCATGTTAGCGAACGGTTGTTTTTGGTGTGCGGAGAGTGACTTGGAGAAAGTGGTTGGGGTAATCGATGTTGTCTCTGGCTACGCTGGCGGAGCGACGCCAGACCCAACTTACGAAAACTACAGCGCTGGGGGACATCGGGAAGTAGTTTTGGTTACTTACGATGCCAATCAGGTCAGCTTCGGTAATTTGGTTGAGCATATAATTAAGCATGGTGATCCAACTGATGATGCGGGCTCATTTAAAGACAGAGGAGAGGAGTATGCGCCAGCTATTTACTTCGAGACTAAAAGGGAAGAGGAAGAGGCAAAACATGTGATAAAGGCAATTGATGCCCTTAAAGTTTTTCCCGAGCCTCTACCGCTTCCGGTGTTGCCTCGTCCGGAGTTTTGGTCAGCTGAAGATTATCACCAAGACTACGCTAGAAATCATTCGCTTAAGTACGGCTTCTACCGGACCGCGTCAGGTCGAGATAGTTTTATCAAGAAATACTGGGTGGATTCGGCCAGTACTTTTGTCGTTCCTGCCGCCGCGCAAAACCAAACTGAAGCTAGTGGAGCCGGTGCTAGTTGGAAAGACTTTGAGAAGCCAAGTGATGAAATTTTACGCTCCACCCTGACGGCTTTGCAGTATAAAGTGACTCAGGAAGACGGTACCGAACCGGCTTATAATAATCCCTACGACAAGAATTACGAACCAGGGATTTATGTTGATATTGTCTCGGGTGAACCGCTATTTCTCTCGACTGACAAATACGACTCCGGTACGGGTTGGCCGTCATTTGTGAAGCCTATTTCCTCCGAGGTAGTGACGCTACATGAAGATAAGAAGTTGTTTTCGACGCGGACTGAGGTGCGTTCGCGCTACGCCGATTCGCATTTGGGGCATGTCTTTAATGATGGTCCAAGTGATCGGGGCGGTTTGCGCTATTGTATGAATTCGGCCGCTCTGCGCTTTGTCCCGAAAATCGATATGGAGAAAGAAGGCTATAGTGAGTATGTTCCCCTGGTAAACAACTAGAATTTCTGAAGGGTGGCATTTTCAATGTATAATGCTTTGGTTATGCCAATTAAAATTACTGCCAATTACAAAAGTGCTTTCAAGGATGCTGATATTAGAGGAATTTACCCGACTGAGATTGATGACGAGTTGACCTATCTCGTGGCGCGGTCTTTTGTCGAAGAGTTTAATTTGAGTAAGGTCTTGGTAGCGAGAGACATGCGCCTGTCCTCACCAACTCTCCATCAAGCCTTCCTTAAGGGCGTGACTGATGCTGGGGCGGCGGTAATCGATATTGGTCTGATGTCGACACCGATGTTGTATTTTGCTTCGGGTCAGATGGATTTGCCAGGCGTAGTTATCACTGCTTCACATAGTCCAAAAAACTACAATGGTCTCAAGCTGGTTTTGCCCGGAGCTAGACCATTAACTGAACGTCAGGGTCTCGGGTCGATTCGTCGCCGGTTAGAGAAAGGTGTTTTCAGGGAAGTAAAAAAAGTCGGTAAAGTAACTACCAAAGATGTTAGTCAAGCCTATCAATCATTTGTGCTTAAGGGTAGTAAAAACGATAAGCTAGCTGGTCTTAATGTGGTGGCTGATTGTGGTAATGGTATGTCTAGTGTGATAATGCCACTTTTAGCGGAAAAGTTGCCAGTAAAGTTCACTACCTTGTTTGCCGAGCTCGATGGCAATATGCCTAGTCGTGGCTCTGATCCGACATTAAGAAAAAATCAAAAAGCGATTAAAGGCGAACTAAAGGCAAAGGCTTATGATTTTGGGATTGCCTTTGATGGTGACGCTGATCGAATCGCTTTTTTTGATGAGACGGGAAAATACATAAACTGCGCCAGTATTGGAGCTGTCATCGCCAAGCGAATACTCGCTAAAGAACCGCACGGAAAAATTGTTTACACCAATTTGACTAGTCGGATTTATAAAGAAGAAATCAAGCGGGCCGGCGGGAGACCAGTAGCGGCCAGAGTAGGGCATGCTTTTATCAAACAGAAAATGCGTAAAGAGGACGCTTTGTTTGCTTGTGAGCATTCGGGCCACTTTTATTTTAAGCAATTCTTTTATACCGATTCGGTGACTCTTGCTCTACGCTATGTCATAGAGGCTTATGCCGAAGCAAAAGAACAAGATCTGTCCTTCTCGGCTTTTATGTCTCCCTACATAAAATATGAACAGACAGAAGACGTCATTGTCGAAGTGAAAGATAAGCACGCTGCTTTAAAACAGGTTAGAGATTGGCTGGCGGCCAAGAAGCCCTTATCAATTAAGCCTCTAGACGGCTATGTTGTAGACTTTGGTGAGGTCTGGGGAACTGTCAAAATCAGCGTTACCGAGCATGCTTTGAAGGTCATGTTTGAAGCTAACAAAAAAGCCAAGGCACAGGCTCTTCAGGACGAAGTGGTAGCTTATATTAGGAGCATCGCCTAGCTCTAGCCAATTGGAGGAAACGTGGTAGGATGACCCCATGAAAATTGAGTATGAATATATTTTTGGTAAGCACGCTGTAGCGGAAGCTTTGCGTTTTCGTCCTGACGTGGTTAAGCAGATTTTTCTTGATCTAAATTTCTCTGATCCAAAAGTCATTAGTCTGATTGAAGCGACTAGGCTTGAGGTCCGGCCGCTAAACCTAAAAAACCCACCACGGGGTATTTCGGCTAACGCTGCTCATCAAGGAGTGGTGGCGGCAATTTTGCCAGAAAAACTAATGTTTCCTTACAAGGATTTCATTAGTAAGTTAGTTGTAAATAATGATACTGCCTTACTAATCCTAGGTGAGGTACAGGATCCACATAACGTGGGAGCAGTTATTCGTTCCGCCGCCGCTTTCGGGCTCAAGGGGGTTTTGATACCGCCGCACAATCAGGCGCCCGTAACGGGGACAGTGATTAAGGTGTCAGCGGGTATGTCATTCCGCATTCCGTTAGTGGATATCAGTAATGTTAATGCTGTAGTGAATGACCTTAAGGAGCGAGGGTTTTGGCTCTATGGCTTGGAAGGAGACGGTACGGTGTCGACTACGACAGAAAAGTTTTCTCGTCCGAGTGCTTTTATTCTTGGCAATGAAGGCTCCGGTTTGCGACAAAAAACCAAAGAGGCTTGTGATGATCTTATTTCTATACCAATTCATCCGCGCTGTGAGTCTTTAAACGCCGCTGCCGCTACCGCGGTAGTGTTGGCGGCATGGAGTAATCAACACCAAGATGCTCTCGGTTCAAACTAGGAGAGTGTGCTATGATATCTCTTAATCACATACTCAGCTCGTTTTGAGGAGTGTCTTTTTAGAGAATAATCAATTATATGCAAGAAAATAACGAATTAAATCAATCAGGTGTCCCGGGAGTAAATTCTAAGTCAGAGGGAACCGTATCAGAAACTACACCGACTGCTGTTACGGTAGAGAGTTCCCCAACTACCGAAACCAAACCGAATTTAAATTTGAGACGCTATTTACTGGCTGCCCTTGCTGTGCTGGTTTTGACTGGTGGATTAATGTTTGTTTTGGAAAAAGAAGGTCGTATCGCCACCGGTATCTTTGGTGATATGAAAGATATGAGTCCAGTAGCGCTCGTCAATGGAGTCAAAATTTCCCGAGAGGATTACGACAGTAGTATGAATCAACTTCTGTTGATGGCTGCGGAGCAGGGAGCTGATACTACTGACTCAGGAGTAGTCGCTAGCTTCAGTGCCCAAGCCATTGATACCTTGGTAAATGGAGAGTTGCTACGGCAGGCAGCAATCGAAGCTGGTATGGAGGCGACCGCCGAAGCGGTTGATAAGCGTTACGGAGAAATCGAGGCTGGACTAGGTGGTAAAGAACAGCTTCAGGCTAGGATGGTTGAGTTTAGTATTTCTGATGAGACGTTACGTCGAGATATTTCAAATGAGATTCTAATCCAGGGCTTGTTCGATGAAAAGCTTACCTCTGACGATACGGAAATAACAAATGAAGAAATAGAGTCTTTCTACACTGAACTAGGTGGGGAAGAAGCTGGTTTGCCGCCACTTAATGAAGTAGTAACTGAGTTGACTGAACAAATTAAAATCAATCGCCAACAAGAAGAGGTAGCTATCTACTTAGAAGAACTCCGAGCGATGGCCGAGATTGAAATTCTTATCTAGGTAAGTCATTGTCCTGAAAAATAAATTATAAAAACCCAGTGATACCCACTGGGTTTTTATAATTAGGTCCAAGTAGCTGTTATAATTAGTGAAATGGATAAAGACTTATTGGAGAAGAAAAAGTTAATACATAAAAAAGCTGATGAACGTCTAGCTCTCTTTCGCACCCTGTCTTTGCCAGAGCGTAGTGCTGTGATGGAAGGTCTACCAGCTCATGTTCAGCAGACTATTCTCCAAGGTTTGAAGACTGATGAAATTACGGAAGTGATTGATCATATGGATCCGCGACAAGCAGAAAACATTCTTTCGCGCATCAAAGATGATAAGCGTCGTTTGCGAATAATCCGCAAGATTAAAACAGAAGTAAGAGAGAAAATTGAGTACTTCTTGCGTTTCCATCCCAAGGCCAGTATGGCCTTAATGAGTTTCAATTACGTCCTTCTCCCTGTCAATTCAACGGTCGGTGACGCCGCTGATGCGCTCGATGAACACTACCAAGATACTGGTACTTTTCCAGAAATATTGATTCACGAGAATGGCGATTTGGTCGGGGAGATACCGATGTCGGTCTTAGTGAGGCAGCGTAATTCCGCTAGTTTAAAAAAGTTCTTACAACCAGTGTCAAGTATAACCTATCAGGCTGAAGTGATTGAGATACTAAATCTTTTTTCTGTCTCACAGCGCAAAAAAATTGTTATTTTGGATCATGATGAGAGTGTTCTCGGTCTGATTTATGCTGACGACGCCCTTAACCTTTTTGGTAAGTTGCCGGCGGAGAGTTTGTATGGGGTCAGTGGGCTAGACGAAAATGCTCGTCCCTTTGATACCTCCTGGCAAAAATTCAAACACCGCTATAAGTGGTTGGTAGTTAATTTGCTGACTTGTTTTTTTGCTGGCTCCATGGTTTTTATATTCAAGGATACCTTAGATAAGTTG
>JBGSWM010000002.1:0-12819 GCA_041752435.1 Minisyncoccia bacterium
TATGACCTTGGTCGAGATCCTGGTGCATTATCGGTTTTTTGATCTACTCCGCGCTAAGCTATTTGCGCTTGGTCTAAATGATAAAGCTCAACTTGTCTTGATTTCAGCCCTCGCTTTCTTCCTCTCAGCTATAATTGACAACCTGACTACGACTATTGTGATGGTGTAAATTGCTCGGCGCTTCTTTAAGGGTAGAAATCTCTTGGTGGCTGCTGGTACGATCGTGGTTGCCGCTAACGCCGGGGGCGCATTTTCGCCAGTCGGTGATGTGACGACGATTATGCTTTGGCTGGCTGGGAAATTCACTGCGCTTGAGATTATCCTCTGGGGCTTTCTGCCGTCCTTGGCCATCTATTTAGTCAGTATGTTTTTCTTTGCTCGTCAAATCGAAGGTGACAGCGCAGACGATAAGCCAGTGACTTTTGAGGAAGTAAGACTAACTTCTTCAGACAAAGCTATTATAGTTGCAGCTTTTGCTTCTTTTGCTCTACCACCCTTAGCTCACTTGGTTGGTCTGCCGCCTTTCATGGGGTTGATGTTTGGTGTTGGTATAGTTGGGCTTATGGTGGCTTGGTTCGCTAATACTTCCCCCGAGAAGGAATCGCATTTGGGTATGGATATTGAAAAGCTTTTAGGTAAGCTGGATATTACCAGCCTCCTTTTCTTTATCGGTATTCTCTTTGCGGTCGGCGCTCTTGGTTTCTTAGGTATTCTTGATCAGATATCTGGTTACTTATTTGGTGAGAATCCTGCTGACACCCGTCTCATTGCCGGTAGTATCTTCCTTGGTGTCTTTTCGGCTATTCTGGATAACATTCCTCTGACCGCCGCTGCGATTGATATCTTGCAGACTACCGACTTTCGCATTTGGGTCCTCCTGGCCATTTGTGTCGGAACTGGTGGCTCAATGCTCGTAATCGGTTCAGCAGCCGGTGTGGTGGCGATGGGGATGGTCAAGGAGCTAAGTTTCAAGCAGTACCTCAAGATTGCGGCTATGCCAGCAGCGATTGGTTATGTGGCCGGTATCATCGTTTGGTATCTTCAATATCTGCTGTTTTAAAGAAAAGCCCCGAGCCATGCTCGGGGCTTTTCTTCTAGCTTTGTAACAATTCTTCTTTGAGCGTGATGAATAGTTTGGGGGTGATTAGTTGTCGCTCGTATAGTTCATGTAATACAGTCTCTTCAATTTTGTGGACACCATGAAGAGCTAGTCGCTTGGCCAACTTTTGGCAATGCTCTGAATTTTCAGCCGCTACAGCTAACATTTTCTTTTCTGATTGAGCCCTAAAGGTCGTGTACAAGTCTAGTACATGGGTAAGGGCTTCTTGACTGAAGATATGTTCAGCGCTCGATTTGTCGATAGTTTCTAGCTCTTTAATAACTTTGCGCGACAAAATACTCTGGGCGCGGTAATACATGAACTGGTTTTCAACTTTGTGTTCAGCCGATTCTGGCTTGATGAGGTTGCGTAGCTTGGTAGCTAGTGCCTCAAAGACGTCTTTACCGTCAGTATGAATGGACATGTTTGGGGCCAGATTGCCGACCTCAATAGCTTCAAGCTGGAGCTGTAGTTTGCCAGTCAGACGTTTGAAGACCGCTTCGTTTACCTCTTGATGATGATAGAGTTCTTTCAGGTGACGCTTTTCGATACCAATGGCGAACATGCGTAATACACGTAAGGACAGCTCTTTGGCGTTTGGTAGATTGAGTCCGGCACAAGCTCTGTCGTATTGGACTTTGTGATCGGCACACAAGTTGGTGGCCAAGGAGGCTTCGATGTAACCTCGTTTCTCGTAACGCTTAATTCTTTCTTGCACTTCATGATGAATCAAGGCGCGCGCTTCCTGTGCCTCTACTTGTTCGATGTCTGTCAGAGTATCTAGCTTTAGTCTGCGCATGAAGGTCTGAATAGTCGTAGCCTTAATGAAGAGGGTGGCAAAAATACAGCCAACGGTAATAGCGAGCAAGAATTCCTTAGGGGTAATGGAAAGATTCCAGTTAGCGAAATTTAAATCTTCGGGTACTAATAACACCATCGTTACTGCTAGGGCGCCACGTAGCGATCCCCACGACAATAGGTGTTGCCAGGCGGTAGGGATCTTTTTAGGAGTTGGGGCCAGTTGATTAAAAAGCCCGATAATCGGATAAATTGAGATTGCTCTCGCGGTGGCTACTATAAGAATAGTTGCGGCTACAACTCCAATCATTAGTGGTTCGAGAGCTGGTACATTAACAAACAAAACGCCAATAAGGATAAAAATTAGTGAGTTGGACATGAAGGCCAATTGCCCCCAGAGATTTTCGACGAATTCTTCCGCGCGGGGATGGATCTTGCTGCGACCGTAGTTACCCATCAATAAGGCGGCTACTGTGGTGGCTATGATTGGTGACAGCATGACATGAAATTCACCAATCACTAAGTGGTGCGAGATTAGTTCGGCTAGAATGAAGGTGATATGAGCTAAAACTACAGTTAAGGTAATGCTGGCGATTTCGTTTTCTCGAGCGTAGCCAACCAGTTTAGCAAAAATACCACCAATTATGATACCAAATGTTATTCCCCCGACCATCATTGAGGCAAAAGTAAGAATGCCACTTATTACGGTTTCCGCTCCGTTGAAGTCAGTCGTAGCTACTTCAAGGAGGATAATAAAGAGAGCGACTGAGGTGGCGTCATTAAACAAGCTTTCGCCTTCAAAGATTAATGATAAGCGACGCGGGGCACCATACTCCTTAAAGAGGGCGAGGACAGCGACTGGGTCAGTGGAGGAGATTAAAGCACCAAAGAGTAGGGTTAGGATAAATGGTACTGTAAAACCTAAGAAAGCAAGTAAAAAATATAAGGCTGTACCGATTAGCACCGTTGAGACTAGGAGGCCTATGACTGCCAAGGTGAGAATGGCCGGGATATCCTCCACCATACGGCGAGCGTTAATATTATAGGCTGACTCAAAAATGAGGGTGGGTAGGAGGAGGTAGAAAAGTAGTTCTGGAGTGAGGGTAAACTCGGTAAAAAAGCTAAAAGCGGGAAATTGAGCAATTAAGCCAATTACTAATCCAATCACAACCAGAAAGACCGTGTGAGGGAGTCGAACTCGCCTAGCCCAAAAAATAGCTAGGCTTGATATACCTAGCATGGCGAATATGGCTAAAGTGGCTTCGGCGGTGAGCATAAATATTTGATTAAACTTATGAGGCGAGCGAGTACTATACTCCTCCTTTTTCGGCTCGGCAAGGGGTAGGTGGTATAATCAAACCATGTCAGAAGATAACAAAATGGAGGTTTTTACAGCTGCTCTGGAGGCCCTAAATCCACTACAGCGCCAGGCGGTTGAAGCGATTGAGGGGCCGGTGATGGTCATTGCTGGTCCTGGTACTGGTAAAACACAGATTTTGACGCTGCGGATTGCTAACATTCTGGCTAAGACACAAGCTCAGCCAGAAAACATTTTAGCTCTAACCTTTACCGATAGTGGAGCAAAAGCTATGCGAGCACGGCTGCTGCGCTATATTGGTGCGGCCGCCTACCAGGTTAATATTTATACTTTTCACGGCTTTGCCCAGCATTTAATAAGCTCTTATCCCGAGTCATTTCCACGCATAATCGGCGGGCGGGCGGCGACCGAGATCGAGAAGGTGGAGATCCTCGAGGCGATTTTGGAAGACCCGCAATTTAAGTTACTCAGGCCGATGGGTAATCACACCTACTATATAGCGCCCCTAAAGTCGATCATCAGTCACTTGAAACAAGAGTATGTCTCTCCCGATGACTTGGGGGTGATTATCGACAAGCAAATAAAACAACTAGAGCAAACTGAGCAGATTCATCAAAAAGGCGCGCATAAAGGAAAGGTGCGAGGCGAGTATAGCGCTCTGGAGAAAGTAATTAGTAAAAATCAGGAACTGCAGCAAGTCTATCGACAGTATGAGGCAGCTTTAAAGGCGGCTCGTCTGTATGATTTTGATGACATGATACTTGAGACCGTTAAGGCTTTAAGTAATGAGGCTGATTTTCTGGCTGAGCAACAAGAGCAGTATCAGTATGTCTTGGCTGACGAACATCAAGATGTCAACGGCGCACAAAACAAAATCTTAGCCAGTCTTTGTAATTTCCATGCGAGCCCCAATATTTTTGTGGTTGGCGATGAGAAGCAAGCCATTTACCGTTTTCAAGGCGCCACTCTGAGTAACTTTTTGTACTTCACAGATATTTTCAAGGAGACCGAGACTATTACTCTGACTGATAATTACCGCTCTGGCCAAACTATTCTTGATGCCGCCGCGACTTTGATCAAGACCGACGATCCCGATTTGGCCAAGCTCCGGGTACCTCTCTTGGCTAAAGGGAGGATAAACGATGTTGTCTCCCTGAGAAGTTTTTCTCACCAGGCCGTTGAAAATGACTGGCTGGTAAGCGAGATTAAGCGAAGGGTAGAGTCGGGAACTAGTCCGTCAGAGGTCGCCGTGATTGTGAGAACTAACCGTGAGGTAGAGGATTTGAGTGCCAAGTTGCGAGCGGCTGGATTGCCGGTTATGGCTTCAGCGGATGGTGACATATTAGATCATTCAGTAACCAAAGTGGTTTTGTCTTTAATTCAAGCCCTGGTCAGAAGTGATAGTGAAGAGGCACTTTTAACGATTCTGCAAAGTGGTTTTGTTGGTCTAGATTTCTCCGACATAATAAAAATTGCTCAGGCCAGAAGTTATAATCTACCCCTGTCGGCCATACTTGCCGATGAGGTTAAGTTGACTGAGTTGGGGGTTAAAAAAGTCAGTCAAGCCAAGGGGGTCGTTGATTTCCTCAAGCAGGCGCGAGAAAT
Organism: Minisyncoccia bacterium; assembly: GCA_041752435.1. Lineage (GTDB taxonomy): Bacteria > Patescibacteriota > Minisyncoccia > Phycocordibacterales > UBA918 > OLB19. The sequence goes on from JBGSWM010000002.1 coordinate 4,821, forward strand.
GGAAGTGCATGAGCCACCTCATCGTGTCCTTGAGTACCTGGTCCGTGAGAGTGGTCTTTTGGAGCACTTAATGACTAATTCACCCCATGATGGAGTAAGAGTCCTGCGGCGTTTATATGATGAGATTGAAGCGATGGTCATTCGTGATGGGGTCGCCACCCTGGCGGCGGTGGAGAAGACCTTCCTCCGACTGCGTGAGTACGGCTTACCCATCACGGCTCCTTATCTAGCCACGTCCAGCGAGGCAGTGCAGGTCATGACCGCACACAAATCTAAGGGTCTAGAGTTTGATACCGTTTTCATACCACACCTAGTGGATTCGGCTTGGGGTGGGAAAAAACGAGCCACCTCTTTTACTCTGCCTTTACTCCGTTACAGCGATGATGAACACCATGACCCGCTTGATGACGAGAGGCGGTTGCTCTATGTGGCTCTCACAAGAGCAAAACAGGAACTTCATCTTTCAAGTGCGTCTGAGTCGATTTTGGGTAAGTCACTCCTCCCGTCACGTCTACTTACTGACGAGGTCAAGTCGCAATTAAATTTAGAAAGTACCACTGAAGCCGAAGCTGCCTTTAAACCAGTAGCGGTTTTTACGCAAAGTAATACATCAGCTTTTGACCTGACTGTTTTAAGCGAAATTATCAAAGAGCGTGGACTTTCCGCTACCTCATTGAATAATCTTCTGGGCAACCCTTGGAATTTCTTCTATCGAAATATTCTCCGCCTACCGCAAGTTCAGCCGCTTCCGATGCAGTTTGGTACAGTGGTTCATAATGTACTTGAACGAACCACCAGAGCGCACACCGAGACCGGAGCTTGGCCAAAATTGAGTGACCTCAAGTCCTGGCTGGAGGTAGAGCTTGGTCGGCTGCCGATTAGTGACGCTGAGTTTACACGTTTACATGAGAAAGGTTTATTAGCACTGACTATTTATAAAGAGCATTTACAAAAGTCTCTGCCAGGTAAGAGCAAAGAAGAATTCACCCTGAAAGTCAATTTAGCGCTAGATCTACCAGACTTAACAGATATTACTTTAACCGGTAAGTTGGATAGACTAGACTTCACTAGCGACGGTCTTCTGCTTCAAGTGGTTGACTACAAGACCGGCAAACCGAAGACTCGTGGCGTGATAGAGGGGACTACAGCTGGCTCTCAAGGAGAATACAAGCGTCAATTAGTTTTTTATTGTCTACTTCTAGAGTTATATGATCATGAGCTATACAAAACTCGTCAAGGTGTCCTATCTTTTGTTGAAGCCACTAGCCGGGGCGAGATAAAGGAAGAAATATTTACCATTACTGACGAAGAAATTGCTCACTTAAGAGAAGAGATTGAGGATCAGGTGGCTAGTTTTTTGACGGGTGATTTTTTGACCGACAGTGAACTCGCCAAACAGAGTGAATACAGCGAACTCGCCCTAGCCTTTATCAGTCGTCAGTCATAAAACAAAAAACCGCAGAGACCGATATTGGCCTCTGCGGTTTCTGTTTTTAGTGATTGATTTTAAGCACCACCCTCAAGTTGTCCTAGTAGACTGTCAATTATTTGCTTGACGACAGCATAAGGCTGAGCGCCTTCAATTGGTGCCATTTGGTTGCCGACGATGACGAATGACTGTGGAGTGCCACCGATACCAGCCTGGAAACCATCTTGCAAGGTGCTGGTAACAGTGTCTTGATGTTTACCTGATTCCAAGCAAGCTAGAAGAGCATCTTCACCAACGCCAACCTCGGCTGCGTATTCTGGTAACATCGAGATGTTTGTTGGCTCATTGAGATCTCTTTCAGCAAATACTTTGTCACTAAAATCCCAGAATGCATCGTTGCCACCGAGTTCGCCCACACAGAGAGCGGTTTGTGAAATACGCTCAGCATTAGGGTGTAGTTGGGCAATCGGGAATTGACGATAAACCCAAGCGACTTTACCACCAACGCCGTACTCATCCATAATTCGATTCATGGTCTCGTGGAATTGCTTACAGAAAGGGCAATCATAATCGGAATATTCCACTACGAGAATTGGGGCGTTTGGGTTGCCGCGAATATAATCGGTCGCATCAACGGGTCTGATCTTGCCGACTGGAGCGGCCGTTGGTTCAGCGGTCACTGTGGTGGGGTTTTCTGTCACGGTTTTATTACCCAGACCACTAAAGTAGATGGCGAGAGCAATTAAACCAAAGCCAGCAATGATGGCAATCGGAATGGCTAAGGAATTGGTTTGGTTGACTGGTGGCTGTGTTGGTTCCATAAGAAAATTGATTTATTAAGCTGTATAGTCGTATTCTAGCATGTTTTACTTATAGTCAGTGCTATACTGTTAATATAATATGGATTACGTAACCGCTAGTTTGCTCGGTTTAGTGCAGGGTATTACCGAATTTCTACCAGTCTCTTCTTCTGGTCACTTGGTCATGTTGCGGGAGCTTTTGGCGATCAGTGACACTAATCAGCTAGCGGTTGACTCCGTCTTACACTTGGCTACGACCCTGGCCATTATCATCTATTTCTGGTCTGATATTTGGGTTTTAATTCAGGCTCTAATTCGTAAGCTTGGTCGCTTACCGACCAATGAAAAGGATCTGATCTTGCTCTACGCTCTAGCGATAGGAACAGTACCAGGAGTTATTCTTGGTTTGTTGCTCGAGAACTTTATGTCGAACTTTGAGAATGCTCAATTGGTGGCGGGAGTATTATTCTGTTCCGCGATATTTTTTATGTATGCTGAGTGGCGCTACTATTTAAATCCACCGCAAGGTAATTTAACGGTCAGGCGAGGATTTTATGTTGGTATTTTTCAAGCCCTGGCGCTGATTCCCGGATTTTCTCGCTCGGGAGCCACTTTAGCCGGAGGGATGCTGCTCGGACTATCTAGACTCGAAGCGGCACGTTTTTCTTTTCTCTTAGCCATTCCGATTACGCTTGGTGTGGGGATAAAGAAATTATTTGAACTCTGGTCCGTGCAAGAAACAATTAACTGGTGGCCAATTATCTTGGCTTCGATAGTGAGTTTCTTGGTGGCTCTTTTGGTTATCCATTTCTTCCTGGCTTTCATTCGTCGCTACACACTCTGGCCGTTTATTTGGTACAGCCTTATTTTGGCTGGTACTGTAGGCTATTTTGCTTTCGTTCTCTAACCTAGAATAATAATGAATGAGTTAAGACACTTTCTTCTTTGATGCCCCAGGTGGAGGTATCAAGCGGAATTTCTTTTTTTCTTGAACCGTCTTTGTATTTGACGTGACCGTGAAGGAGAGCGTAATCAAAAATCTTTTTGGTTACTTTGACGTCTTGCTCGCAGTACTTTTTGATTTCATCAATCTTACCTTCACTCCACCAGCGAACAGCTTGTAAGCCATGGGCACTTTTTTTGGCTCCGATAGTAGCTTCGGCCACACTATCAAGTCGTAGCCTTCGTCCGAGTGATTTTTTGATGTCTTCCAGGAGATCAATACTTTTGATTTGGGTTAAATCACCCGGATAATATTTGTTTAGTAGGGGAATATCAAAGTGGTTGCTGTTATAGCCGACCAGGGCATCAGCCTTCTCAAGAAGTGGCCAGACTTCTGCTAACTCATCAATAGTGACTGTTTTGTAAGTGTCGGTTTCACTGTCGTAAAAAGTTCCGACTGAGATATCTAAGGCCGTAGGATCGTTACTACCAACATCGTGAAAAATATTCTGGGTTTCTAAGTCAAAGATAATATAGCGCATAATGACTTATGAATTGGCTAGTAGATAGGTGACTAGCTCCTCAATTGAACCATTCTGACTACTCTCTATAGCCAGATTTTTTAGTTCGAAATTACCGTTATCAATTTCATTTTGACCAACTACTATTACAAAACCGACTTTATTTTCGGCCGCATCGGCAATTTTTTTACCGAGTTTTTTGCTGCCTATATCCACGGCTGTTTTTATGCCTCGCGAACGAAACTGAGCGGCAATCTTTTGGGCTGATAGATGGTCGTCTGCTTCCGCCGGAATTAGCATTAGACTTGGTCCAGTTTTGAGACTTTCTTGGGGCCACAGTTTGTGCGTAGTTAAAAAATCATTCATGGTTACGTCACCAATTCCGAAGCCAACACCGGAAATTGGTTCACCGCCAAATAAACTAGTCAGGTCATCGTAGCGGCCTCCGCCGATCATAGAGCGATTGTTGGTTGGATCAGTGTCGACTATTTCAAAAACCATACCAGTGTAGTAGTCAAAGCCGCGAGCTATTGTGCGGTCAATTTTGGCATTGTAGATGCCTAAGCTGTGAAGTGCGTTTAAAACCGAATTACTGGCCGCTTCATTTTCAATTAGCTGTAAGATTTGGGTCACCGGTGCCTCGTTGTTGATTATTTTCATTAGGCTAGTCTGGTATTCTTCCGCACTGATTTTCTTCTTCCGGTCGGTTAGGCGGGTGATCTGCCCGACTATCTCTGGGTCGACAATACCTAGACTGGCAAACAACTCTGACATTTCGCGTCGGTCATTGATTAGAATGGTGAACATTTCTGGAGTAGCACCAAAATCAATCAATACTTGGTAAGCGAGAGTAATGATTTCGACATCAGCCGTATAATCAGTCGGTCCGAAGAGGTCGCAGTTTAATTGCCAGTGTTCACGCAGTCGACCGCGTTGTGGTCGTTCGTAGCGGAACAGGTTCGGGATAGAGTACCAGCGCACTGGGAAAGTTAATTCACGCCTTTTGGCGGCGATCATCCGAGCCACGGTCGGTGTCATTTCTGGCCTGAGGGTCACTTCTCGGTCACCCCGGTCGGTAAAGGTATAGGTCTGCTCATTGACCAGCTCTTCATTTTCCGCCCCCTTACTTCGGTAGAGTTCGGCTGGCTCAAGAATTGAGGCATCATAGCGTTCAAAACCAAAGGATTCAGCGGTTTTACTCCAAGAATTAAAGATATGCCTTTCTTTTGCCATGTCGGCCGGAAAGAAGTCGCGGACACCTTTGTATGATTCAGTTGAGATTTTTTTGTCTGACATATATTTCTATTTCTGTGATTGTAGGCGAGTCTATGGTAGTTGGCAAGTTTAATTTATGGTTCTAGGTGTGAAGGTTGACTAAGACGCTCTAGTCTTTGATCAGTGGCTTTCTGTATAATCGACTGAATATTTCGCGGGTCTGGTAGGCCGGTGGTGGTGAAGTTATCTTCATTATTTCCCGCTGTATGAGCATGTAGGGTGCCGTAATTTAAGAAGGTGGGAATAAGTCCATCAATCACTACCTTCACGTCTTGAAGACGTTCAAGACGGAAGCTGCTGACCTTACGGTTAAAGAAGCCTACCTGATCAATAACGATGATTCGGCGGTCAGTGATGAGCCAGAGGTCTAGATAATAGTGGGTCCAAATCATGAAGCCAGTAAAGAGGCTAAATAGAAGCCAAATACAGAGACCATAAGCGATTAGGTAGAGATGGGAAGAGTCCAGGGTGAAGCTCTTTGCTGCTTCGGGTAAGAGGGCTAGAAAGATGACAATAAAAATCGGTAAGAGCACCATAAAGCCAACTCCCGCTAACTCCAGAAAGATAACAAACCAGTGCTTGCGGACCACTGATAGGACTTCTTCTTGTGGTTCAAATTGAATTTTTTCGAACATAATTATGAGATTAGCAAAGTCAAAATACCCAACACGAATAACAAAGGGACGGTGGTGGCAAAGTAGATTATGTAGGTTATCTTTTCTACTTTAGGGTCGGGAGCGTACTCTTTCCAGTGATAATAAAGGATTAAGGTAAAGATGATATAAGCAGCTAGTGATAGATAAAAACCTAATTCGACAAAAGTATCTAAGGGGAGGTTACTAATGGGTAGTTTATCTAGAGGCATTAAACTATTGTAGCACTAGCTTAGAAAAACGCAGAACACTATATTGGTCTTTATAAACAGTCATCAAAAAGTTTTTTTTGGCCACCTCTTCTATTAGCGGTCCGTGCTCTGGTTCGTGCTCAAGCCAAAGTTCGCCGCCCGTCACCAGCCAATTTGGTGCTTCAGTTATAATCCGGCACAAGATAGAGAAGCCCGCCGCCGGAGCAAAGAGAGCTAGAGTTGGCTCATACTTAAGGACTGACTCGGCGGTCCGCTTTAGAGTTTCATCAATATAGGGTGGATTACTGACAATCAGGGAGAATTTTTGGGGCGTTAGGTCAGAAAACAAATCGCCACCACATATAATGTGTCGATCAAGATCAAGACCGTTTTCCACAAAATTTTTAGTGATGGTTTGGTGGTGAGCTTTGTCTATTTCAACTAAGGTGATGGTTGCGAGAGGAAAAGCTCGGCCTAAGGCAACGCAAATACATCCACTCCCAGCACAAAGATCCAAAATATTTTGTGGTACGCTTTTATCCTTGTATGATTCAATGAGTTGGTTTACCCAGAATTCAGTTTCCACTCGAGGTATCAGGGGTTTTGAATCTAAAAATATTTTGCTTTTAAGAAAGGGGATATAACCAATGATGTAGGCTAACGGTTCGCCTGACTTTAGGCGTTCACAGTCGGCAAAAAAATCAGCCGTCTCCTCATTGTGATACTTTTCGTCTCGCAACCAAGAAATTTCCCGAGCTAGATTGGCGTCATTTTCTTCGTTAAGAGGTGGTTTTGTCATGCGTTAATTTACGAGTTGCTCACAGGGTGATTCATTAGCTTAGCATAAGTTTGCTACACTATAGACAGTATGAAAAAGAACACCAAATTGTATGAGACAGTGGCGGCCTTAATGGCACCTGGGAAAGGAATCCTCGCCGCCGATGAGAGCGATGCTTCGGCTGGTAAGCGACTGGCGATGGTTAATCTGCCTAACGAACCAGAAAATCGTCAGGATTTCCGAGAAATATTATTTACCGCTCCGGGAACAGAAGAGTACTTGTCGGGGGTTATTCTTTACGATTCGTCCATCAAGAATTTTACCGACGATGGGGTGCCTTTCCCTGATGTTCTCACGGCTAAGGGTATTGTCCCTGGTATCAAGGTAGATATGGGTGTTAAAGATCTTGAGGGCTTTAAAGGTGAGGTAGTAACTCAAGGTCTTGATAATCTAGCTGATCGTTTTGCTGAGTACTATGATATTGGAGCGCGGTTTGCTAAGTGGAGAGCAGTGATTACGATTGACGAGGATGAACTTCCGACCGATGAATGTATTACTATGAACGCCATGATGCTGGCGCGCTACGCCCAGATTGCCCAAGCTTCCGGCATTGTTCCGATGGTTGAGCCAGAAGTGATTTTTGCTGGTGATCATTCTATTCAGCGCGCTGAGCAAGTGACAATGAAGACGCTACAAATATTGTTTAAGACGCTCATGGACTACAAAGTAGACTTAGAAGGTTTGATTCTTAAGTCCTCAATGGTTTTGGCTGGAGATATGCATCCTGAGCAATCCAGCAAAGAGCAGGTCGCCAATGCTACACTCCGTACTTTCCATATGTCGGTTCCGCACGAGGTGGGCGGTATTGTTTTCCTCTCTGGCGGTCAGACACCAAAGCGATCAATCGAGAATCTGGATGCTATCGCCAAGCTTGGTGAACAGCCTTGGCCGATTACTTTCTCGTACTCACGAGCGCTAGAAGAACCGGTCCTCATGGCTTGGCAAGGTAAGGCACAAAATATCCCTGAGGCACAGAAGACTCTTCTCCATGTGTCCAAAATGAATAGTTTGGCTAGCCAAGGTAAGTACGACCCAGCAGCGGATAAGAAATAAATAAAGGCCCACAGGGCCTATTATTTATTTCGCTCCCGATTTGCCCTTCCCAGGGCAAATCGCTGGAGCTCGCACTCTCTAGCTTCGCTTCAGGTAATAATCTCACTTACACTAGAGTAACCTCAAAACAAACCGCCAGGGCCTATTATTTACTTTGTTCCCGATCCGACCTTCCGAGGGAGGATCGCTGGAACTCGAACTCGAAAGTTTTGCTTAAGGCCGATCGCATCCTGCAAGGTAGAAATGCATAATTGCATTTCAGAATCCAAATCTTATCATATATGATAAGATTTGGAT
>JBGSWM010000003.1:0-4112 GCA_041752435.1 Minisyncoccia bacterium
GCCGCCGGGCGAGCGGTCACTCTGCTTCTCCTTAAGGCTGAGGTGACTAACATCATCGTGACTGATAGCAAGGGAGTTATTTATAAAGGTCGAACCGGTCTTGAGGGCTACAAACGTGAGTTGTCGGAACTAACTAATCCAGAGAAGATTCAAGGTGACGTGATGTCAGCTATTACTGGGGCTGATGTGGTGGTCGGTGTCTCTGGGCCAGGGACCATTGCTCGGGCGCATGTGGAGGTGATGGCTCCACGAGCGATTGTGTTTGCCCTAGCCAATCCAATTCCCGAGATTATGCCTGAAGATGCTAAGCAAGCTGGCGCGTATGTGGTGGCGACCGGACGCTCTGATTTCCCAAATCAGGTCAACAACTCGCTCGCTTTCCCCGGTCTTTTTCGCGGGGCGCTCGATAAGGGCGTGCGGGATATTACTGACGAGATGAAACTCGCGGCGGCGAAAAAAATTGCTAGCTTGGTCAAAAAGCCGACTCAGGAGATGGTGATTCCACCAGTGATGACACCAGGCTTGGTGAAGGCGGTGGCTAGTGTGGTGAAGTAGGGGGGAGAAAAGACAAAGACCGGCACACCCTTTGGGTGTGCCGGTCTTTGTCTTTTCTTGACACCTCGGACTTGAATTATTTTCTCGTCTATAGTATTGTTCGGTAATGCGAACTTTAGTTTCTCCTTCGAAAAGCAAGAAGCTCACCAATTCGACCGAAGATTACCTACGAGCAATTTATCTCTTGGATAAAAATAATACAGGCGCTGGGGTGACGAAGATCGCTGCTAAGCTTGGTTTGAGTAAGTCGACTGTTTCTGAGCGAGTCAAGGATTTAGAAAAAAACGGTTTGGTGAAGTCTGCTCCGTATGGCACGGTCACTTTAACAAAGTCCGGCAACGACATTGGCGAGAAGATGACCTATAAGCATCGCTTGATTGAAGTCTTTCTACACCAAACACTTGGTCTACCAATAGCAGCTGTCCACGAGGAAGCAGAACGGTTAGAGCATGCCTTTAGTGATAAGGCGATACAACAGCTAGCTAAGTTTCTTGATTACCCAACAGCTGACCCGCACGGTTCTGCTCTCCCCAAGATTAAAAAATGGAAATAGTTAGAGATTTATAAATTAAGCGTATTAGAAATTAGTTATGAAAAAAATTATCGGTCTAGGTGTTTTATTTGGTGTCTTACTTCTTCTGGTTGGAAGTTGGCTGCGCCAGGAGCCACCAGTAGTTGATCCAAATGAAAAATTAGTAGTTTTGAGCACCTTTACCATTATCGCTGATATGGTCGGTGAGGTGGGTGGAGATAAGATCGAATCTATCCCTCTTACTAAGCCAGGAGCCGAGATCCATGGCTACCAGCCAACGCCGGACGATTTGGTACAAGCTTCACGAGCTGATGTTCTGTTTGAGAATGGTATGAATCTTGAGTTGTGGACCAACAAGTTGCGAGCCAGTATTCCTGATGTGCCGGTAGTTACTGTCAGTCAAGGGGTTGAGGTAAGGGATATTGCCGAAGATGCTTATGCTGGAAAACCAAATCCACACGCTTGGATGTCACCGGCGCAAGGTCTCGTTTATGTCGATAATATTCGTCAGGCCCTAAGCGATTTAGCGCCAGAGCACGCCGAGTATTTTGCCGAACAAGCGAGACTATACAGTGAGAAGATAAGATCAGTTGATGAAACTTTGCGGACAGAGTTGGCTACTTTGCCAGAAAACAATCGTTATTTAGTGACTTGCGAAGGCGCTTTCTCATATCTCACTAATGACTACGGCCTAACCGAGATTTATCTCTGGGCGATTAATTCAGATTCACAAGGTTCTCCGCAGCAAATTGCTCGAGTTATTGATACCGTCAAGCAAAACCAGATTCCGGCGGTTTTCTGTGAAAGTACCGTTGAGCCTCGCATTCAGCAAGAAGTGGTTGAAGCCACTGGAGCTAAGCTCGGTGGGGTATTGTATGTTGATTCATTGTCTCCGGCGGATGGTCCAGCCGCCACCTACTTGGCCTTACTACAGCACACGGCTGATACGATTATCAGTGGTTTAACTACGGTTGAATAAAATTTATGGATTACGCGATTGAACTTAATAATGTTGATGTCACTTATGGTGATAAGGCGGCGCTTAAAGGCGCGTCAATCAAGATTCCCTATCAGACTTTTACGGGTGTGATTGGTATGAATGGCGCTGGTAAGTCGACACTTTTTAAAGTGATTATGGGTCTGGTACCCGCCCAATGTGGTTCGGTGAAGGTTTGTAGTGATACCCCGGCGGTGGCCCAAAAACACGGACATGTGGCCTATGTCCCGCAAGCCGAACTAGTAGATTGGGATTTTCCGATTTCGGTTTATGAAGTGGTGATGATGGGCCGGATTGGTCAGCAGAATTGGCTTAAGACTCCGAGTGCCAAGGATCATGAGATGGTTAGTTCGGCACTCGAGAAAGTCAGTATGAACAGTTTCTCGACGCGGCAGATTGGCGAACTTTCGGGTGGCCAGAAGAAACGAGTCTTTGTGGCTCGGGCTTTGGCTCAAGGTGCCGATATCCTCCTTCTCGATGAGCCGTTTGCTGGTCTTGATGCATTGAGCGAGCGCTCTTTGACGGCGCTTCTCGTAGCCCTGCGCAAAGAGGGGAAGACGATTATTTTGGCTACTCATGAATTGACTTCTCTTTCTGACACATGTGATCACGTGGCTTTGGTGCGTGGCACAGTCGTGGCTTATGGTCCGACGGAGGAAGTCTTTACTCGCCGTCTGGTCGAACAAACCTTTGATGGTGTGATCCATCACATTAATTTCGCTAAATAGTATTTTATGGACATTATCCAGTTTATTGTCGAACCGCTCCAGTACAGCTTTATGTTTAAGGCGGTCGTCGTGTCAGCTATTGTTGGGGTCGCCTGTGCCATCTTGTCTTGCTTCCTGATCTTAAAAGGTTGGGCTCTCTTAGGTGATGCTATTTCTCATGCGGTATTGCCGGGAGTGGTCCTGGCTTACATTATCGGTATCCCGTTTGGTCTGGGGGCATTTATTTTTGCTATGCTAGCGGTTCTTTTAATCGGCTTTATTAAAAGCAGTACCAAGATTAAAGAGGATGCGGTGATGGGAATTGTCTTCACCACCTTCTTTGCCTTGGGCTTGATTATGATTTCGCAAACGGTTAGTTCAGTTGACCTGACACACGTCTTATTTGGTGAGGTTCTAGGTATCTCCGATCAATCGGCCTGGTATACCGCATCGATTTTGGCGGTGGTAACGATCATCATTCTCGTCTTCCGTCGCACTTTCGTGGCTTTCTGTTTTGATGAAACCTACACCCAAGCTGTTGGCTTGCCTGTCCGCTTCATTCACTACGCTTTCTTGATTCTCTTGGCGATTACTATTACTGGATCAATCCAAACCGTGGGTATTATCCTGGTGATTGCTATGCTCATTACTCCTGGATCAACTGCTTTCCTGTTGACGAAAAAGTTTAACTTCATGATGATGATTGCGGTTGGGATGAGTGTTTTCAGTTCACTCGTGGGCGCCTACGCCAGTTATTACTTCGATTTTGCCACTGGCGGAACAATAGTCTTTACTCAAGGGTGTATCTTCATGCTGGTTTTACTGTATCAAAAAATTAAACCAATTTTGCAGTCTCGACTTAATTAAAAATAGGAAAAACAAAGTGCCGCCCTTCTCATTGGGGCGGCTACTTGCTTCAAACCCTACGCTATTCTCAACCTGGCGAGGAGTGTCCCTCGCTTGTCATTCGAAAGAGTAGGGTCGCTAGTCCGGGTCTCGTTTGATCTGTGGCTTGTTTCATCAGGCTCGAGATTTCAGACAGGGTAGGTTTAGGGCTGATGGCAACTCCGTAGATACGAAGAGTTTCCACCAGTACTGCGCATTCAGGTCTCTGGTAGATAACCATACGAACTCCTGTTCCAATGAACGTTGTACAAATTCTTTTTCCAACCCTTATTTTAGCAGTAATTTTTGTGAGTCAAGACAGTAGTGAACAGGTAAAAAAAGTTTGACTTAGGAGTCTGTTCAGGTTATAAATATGACCTTGTTTCACTCTGGCAGTTAACGGGAAAGGCCAAAACAAATCGCTTTAGAAGTCTAT
>JBGSWM010000004.1:0-3565 GCA_041752435.1 Minisyncoccia bacterium
GCGGGTGCGATTCAAGGCAATATATTTTTATTTATCATAGGTGCTTTAGTCGGCAGATTAATTCGCTACGGTATTACTGGCTACTTAGTTCACCGCTTTGGGGCGGCGGCCCTAGCTATTGCTGAGCGAAATATTAAACCGATCACTATCGCCGCCATCATTTTTGCCCTCCTCTACATTTGGCTTGTCCTGTGAGTTTTTAACTTCTAAGTATCGCTCCGGCAGCGTATACTAGAGACTATGAGTTTGCGTTCTGTTCTTGCTGCAGTCATCCCACCGCCGGTGTATATCACCCTGCCTAGCGTCGGTGTCGATATTTCTGATACCTCACTAAAATATATTTGTTTTGAACCAACCCTGCGTCATGACAAAACTCGCATCCTACAAAGCTGGGGTGATATCGAGATTCCTGCCAACGCCCTTAACCGTGGTGACGTCACCAACCCCAAGCAACTAACTGACACTTTGAAGGAATTTAAAAACCTCACCAAGGCAGAGTTTATTCGTGTCTCCCTACCAGAAGAAAGGGCCTATATATTTGAGACCGAGATTAAACTCAGCGTTCCGCAAAACGAAATCCAAAGCTTGCTCGAATTTAGACTAGAGGAAAACGTTCCTATCCCAGCCCGCGACACAATCTTCGACTATGACTTTATTCCCAATACCGACAAGAGCGGTTCCGCCCGAGTGGTAGTCGCGGCTTACCAACGGGAGACTATCATGGCTTACTATGAGGCTTGCCTGGCCGCTGATCTCACCCCTATCTCCTTTGAAGTCGAAGCCCAGGCGATGGCTCGCTCGGTCATTGACGAGAATGATACTGACACTGTCATGCTTATCGACTTTGGTAAGACTCGAACCGGTGTCGGCATCAGTAAGTCAGGCACACTACTCTACACCTCAACTATCGACATCAGTGGCGGCCAACTCTCAAGCGTCATGCGCCGCGTTCTTGGCGACAACCGAGCCGAGTCCGAGCTGACCACCATCAAAAACACCCAAGGTCTCATCAAGGGTGTGGCTGATACCACTATTTATGACTGCTTAATCTCCACTATTTCAGTCATTAAAGATGAGATTGCTACCCGAATGCAGTATTGGCACACGCGCGAGGGTAACCGCACCAATGAAAGACGCATCAAAAAGATTGTTCTCTGTGGCGGCAGTTCAAACCTAAAAGGTCTCCCTGAATATATGACTGAGGCTCTTGGCGTAACCTGTGTCCGCGGTAATGTCTGGGAAAACGCCTTCCGCACCGACTTGATTGTCCCACCAATCGAGAAGAACTACTCCCTAGGCTACGCGACGGCGATTGGCCTAGCTCTCAACAATACTGTCTAATATGATTAATCTCATTCCTCAAACCGCCAAGAAGAGAATTACCCGGGAATACTGGCTCCGAGTTGTCAGTGTTTGGATTTTAATTTTAACTGGTGTCGCCTTCATTGTGGCAGTCTTGCTTATTCCAGTCTATATCTTGATTAACTCTAAAGCTGATATCTACACCAACTCAGCCTCCGCCGCTTCATTAGAGATAGAATCATATGAACTCTCCTCCTCAGCCTTGATAAAAGCCAGCCAGCAAGCGCAAAAAATTGCGACGCTTGATGAAGCTGTCCGCTTTACTGACTTAATTACTTTGATTAGCAGTCTAAAAAACCCCAGCATTATCATTGATAATTTCTCATTTAATTTAACCGAGACCGGCCTGGCTCCTATCGTGATTAACGGGGAGGCCAAAACTAGACAATCTCTCGCCGACTTTCGGACAGCTCTGCTAAATCATGAGGATATCGCTGAGGCTGAACTACCAATTTCCAGCTTAGCGCTTGACCGCGATATCAACTTTACGGTCACCATAACCATCAAAGAATAATATGAGTCTTCGTACCAAAAAAATTATTGCTCTCTCCTTTCTTCTTTTGCTATCCGCCTTAGGGGCAGTAGGTTTTCTGACCTACCAAATTGATAAAGTTGGTAATCTTTTAGTGGAACAAACTAATGCTTTAAACGAAAAAACCGCTAAACAATCGGCCTTCCTAACGATTGAAAGATTAACCCAGACCAGTGCTGAAGATCGAGCGACTTTAGCTTCTGCCTTCTTCGCTAACGAGAGTGACAGTATCACTTTCTTGGGTGATATTGAGACCTTTGCCCGCTCAATTAATGTTGCCTTAGAAACTCAGGGTCTAGATATTGTTACTTCCGAGACGGGAGAAAAAAGCATGATCATGACTTTCTTATACTCAGGTACAAGACAGCAAGTCTTAACCTTTACTAAGATGCTCGAAGAAATACCCTACCATTCAAAAATTGAGTCCCTAAACTTTTCCGAAAAGAGCGGGTCGACCTGGGAAGGTAGTATGACTATTCTAATTAGCATTGCTTCAACATGATTGATAAAAAATTTGTCAAAAAAATAGTCAGTGATGTCTTTAAGAAAAATTCATCACTCAAGGACCACTATCTGATGCACCCAGAGCGTGAGTGGTTCTTGGGCTTTGGTACGGCGCTTGTCATACTACTCACCGGTGTTTACTGGTCATTGCATATCTACCAGATTTACAACTCAACAGACGTCGACGAAAAAAATTCACCCAACAGCAACCAAATGGTGTATCGAGAAAAGGAGGTGGCTATGGTCCTTGAAGAACTAGCTGCCCGGAAGGAAAAGTACCGACTGATTAAGGCGGAGCTTTCTTCATACTCGACTCCTTCAGCTTTTGTCCCCACTAATCTACTAACCCAAACTGATGTCGCGAGCTCAACCGCAACCAGCACTGACCTAAGCGAATCAATACCCGAAACAGAGACTGAAGAGCCCCCAGTAGAGACTATTCCCCCACCGGAAGATCTCTCAGAATTACGACCGAGCCTGTAGGATTTAGGCGAAGCAACCATGCTTCTCTGCATCTCTTGCCGACACCACCTAAGATGTGATTTGATTTCCAATCAGACACAAACAGCAACGACCCAAATGCTTTCGCATTTGGGTCGGCTGATTTGTGCTCCCGACAGGAATCTTCCATTACATGGACTGTATACCTTTTGGACAGATTATTTCGTAAACTCATAATCTGACTCAAAAGCTTTTCGATTCGCGCCACGCTTTTCTAAGGAAAAGCTGCGCCTGTCGGGAGTACCATTAGAAAAACCCCAAAGGGGCTTTTCAATAATGGTGCAGGTGACTTGTGGCTTTCAGAACTGTTCCTTAGCAGATACGATATTAAGATGGCGATTCAAAGGCTGGATGAGATGTTTGCTTGAAGAACATGTCCCCTAAGGGTCTAAAAAGGCTAGAATTTTTTTGAGTTCTCCCACTTCTGAATAACTCCTAGGGCCTCTCCCTCTAGTGCCCTTTCATGTATAAGTTCAATATGACGATGTGATTTCTCGTTCACAGAAAATATATTGTGGTTACCTTCATAATATTTACTATCAACCTTACTTCGACTACATGCAAACACTACTCGTGGAATATGTGCCCAAAAGGATGCTGAGTAACACATAAGACACGGCTCCAGCGAAGAGTATAGAACGGCATCTACTAAATCACGATTGTTCA
>JBGSWM010000005.1:0-3227 GCA_041752435.1 Minisyncoccia bacterium
GAAAGGGGGTACGGCATGGGCGGCACATAGTGCCGCCCATGCATCCGTCGGTCAAAGACCGCTTAGTTCTATATTGGTGCACCCGCCAGGACTCGAACCTGGGACGTCTCGTCCGAAGCGAGATATGATATCCTCTTCACCACGGGTGCCTATTTCGCCCTAAACTTAGCTCATCTTGGAGCTGACGAAGTGTACTACTGTTCAGCGTGATATTCAACTAGCATTCTAATCCAGTACTTCATTTTTGTAAGCAGTCCCACACTACGAGGCACCTCCAAACGAATACAGCCTTTATAATTTGGACGTTTTTTTATGCCCAATCCAGATGGTTTTATAATCGTTTTCTTGAATTGAGCTGGACTTACTTGGAGCTGTTTTTGCCACCACACTTCCCAGTTATCACGAATGAATGGTTGGTGGATATAGAGTCTGTAGCCTAAATCTTCCCGTTTGTATTCAGTAAATAACTCTAACCAACGAATAATTACTACAATCATTTTGCTATCAGAATTCATAAAGTGAAACATGTTGTTGCGCTTCGCCCCCTCCGCCCAATATAAGGCGACCCCAGCATGAAAAAGAGGATCAACTTTATATTTATCAAATTCAACTCTGGCTACCTCTAGCAAAAGTTTGTCTTTGTTGATTTTATTCTGCCTATTTGCAGAAGCGGATCTTATTCTCCCTAGAGAAATATTCGAATCTTTGCGCTTTTTCAGCAAATGCTTTTCCGCCTTTGTTAAGGGTAAATCCTTTAACCACAAGGATAGTGAGCTTTTGGCTACTGGTACTTGTTTTAGTATTTCATTGTAGGTAAGACCTTTCTTTCGTAGAGAAATGGCCTTTTCCATTTCATGAACCAATGCTTTCATATAGTAACATAATAGCATGGTTCGAATTGTTCTTAAGTCGTTATGTACAAAAGCCTTATTTATTCATACAATGAAGGCTCATGATTGAACCTAAAAATATCCCTCTGTTTGTACACCAGATTAGTGACACTCTAGAAAAGGCTGGATATGAAGCCTATCTGGTCGGTGGCTGTGTCCGCGATCTACTCCTTGGTCGCACTCCCAAAGATTGGGACTTCACCACTTCAGCTACCCCCGAACAAATCCAAGCCCTCTTTCCTGATAGTTTTTGTAACAACGACTATGGCACGGTCGGAGTAAAGGCTCCCGAGACGGAATCTGATCCCACGCTCCAGGTAGTAGAAATCACCCCTTACCGCAGCGAAAGTGGCTACAGCGACGCCAGACGACCTGACCAAGTCACCTTTGTGGTCTCACTCGAGGAGGATTTGGCGCGGCGTGACTTTACCGTCAATGCCATCGCCTACCGGCTAGCGACCGATAAAACCGTTGATTTATATGACGGAATGACTGACCTCCAGGCCAAAAGGCTGAGGGCAGTGGGAAATCCTGACGAACGCTTTGCTGAGGATGCCCTCCGGATGATGCGCGCCGTACGACTGGCCGCTGAACTGGAGTTTGTGATTGAGGCCAACACCATGACCGCTATCGCCAAGAATGCCCCACAGCTAAAGAAAATCGCTATCGAACGAGTAGCGGTTGAGTTTTTGCGCCTGATCGATTCTGCTACCCCGATGCAGGGTATCGTTTTTCTCGAAAAGCTCGATCTTCTGGCGTCCATCATCCCCGAATTGCGGGAGGGAATAGACTGCGAGCAAGGTGGCATTCACGCTTTTGATGTCTTTGAACACAACTTGCGCACTCTCCAAGCCGCGGCGGACAAGGGCTATTCGACCGAACTGCGCCTGGCGGCACTCCTCCATGACGTTGGCAAACCAGCCACCAGACGCACGGGGGGTAAAAATAAGCACTATACTTTCTTTGGTCACGAGGTAGTGGGGGCCAGAATGGCCAAAAAGATTCTCGAGCGACTCAAATTACCCCGAGAAACTATCGACCGCGTAGAAAAACTCGTCCGTTGGCACATGTTTTTCTCCGACCCGGAGGAAATAACCCTCGCCGCCGTCCGCCGCACGATTGTCCGGATTGGGGAAGGGGAGATTGAGAACCTCCTTAATCTACGGGTTTGTGACCGGATTGGTACCGGCCGGCCTAAAGAACAGCCGTTTCGCTTCCGTAAGTACAAAGCCATGGTGGACGAAGCTTTGCGGGACCCTATCTCGGTTAAGCTCCTCAAGATAAACGGGGATAAAATTATGGAGATGTCTGGGGAAAAGCCGGGGAAAAAGCTAGGATATATACTGCATGCACTACTGGAAGAGGTGTTGATAGACCCAGGGAAAAACACTGCGGAATACCTAGAAACAAGGGTTTTAGAGCTCTTGAAACTTCCGGAAACCGAACTCCTCGCTCTAGCTGAGGCTGGTAAAGAAAAACTAGCGGCTGAAGAGGCCGCGGCTCTCAAAGAAATCGCTCGGGAACACAAGGTGGGGTAGGAAAAAGGAGTCGAGTATAGAGACAATAGACGCAAAAACCCCGTGAAAGCAAGCTTTCACGGGGTTTTTTCACCTCCGCCCGACAATCGGTTGTGAATTTGGTCAGACCAAGGCTGTAGCAGTGCTCCGAAGCAGGCACCGCCGAGCAGATAAAAGCCTAGCCTAGAACCAAAGTCTAGGGCCACCCACCAATCTTGCCAGATCAGCCAGACAGCAGTGGAGGCCAGGATGCTGAAAAGAACCAGCCCCCAAGCTAGGGCCAAGAGCCAGCTCTCAACTATCTTTAGCATGGTGTCTCCTAAGAACGTTGATTTAGCGTAGACTACCATTTTTGTATAAAAAACTTAAGTTATTTGCAGGTCAAATTTACTAGAGCACCTTTATTATAGAAAATATGTAGTAAGTTTGAGTACTTTTACAGCTCACCGCCAGCATATTCTCCCCCGGAGGTCGAATCTGCTGAGGTGCCTGTATAATTTCGCAATATGTCCTGTCGAACATTTGCTCAATTAAGAAAAGGCCTGAGAGAATCGGAAGCTGATTTGGTGGAAAATCCGCTACCGGTGCCCTCAGGCCTTTTAAATTTGGAGCTTTAAATTTTGCAGGGTTTTCTAACCCTAGTTGGCGTCCTAAAAAGTGACTAACCAGTTGCAAAGCTCACGTTGTACTCGTCTACTTCTTTTTGAGAAATCATTATCACTTACTGGTGTCATTGAGGGTCAAAGCTCGATGAATGTGAGTAAGGAGACTTCTCGTTGGGTGGGTTTGTTATGAACGTTGTTTTGAGTTTTTTGGAGGT
>JBGSWM010000006.1:0-12330 GCA_041752435.1 Minisyncoccia bacterium
GGGGTCGGGGGAGGGACGCGAAAAATTGGAAGGTTTTTTGGTTTTGGACGCGAGTGAAGCGAGCGCTCCGAGGCGCAGTTCTCCGCATCACCATGCGAGCGGAGCGTACGAAGAAGTACAAAGCCACCACGCGCTCGGCGCGTGCGAAGCACACGATCAATCGCTTCGCGATTCAAAGTAGGTTCGAGCGAAGGTCAGTATTTCTGCACAAATCGGCTGGCCTGAAAAGCGTATGCTTTTCAGGTCATTGCCGTTTGTCGCGAGCAAGAGGAATCGAAGGGCGAAGCCGGGGCCCCACTGGGCCGGCAAGCCAGGGTCGTGAGCGATATATTTTCTACGACCGGAGGGAGTATAGAAAATAATCGACTCCTGACCGATTCCTCTTGCTCGCACACAAATGTTTCCGAAAAGGCCCTTATGGGGCTTTTTCGTTTGAAACATAGTGTGCGAGCAAGGCAAAGCGCCTGCGCGCTTTGCGTGAGGAAGCGATGACTGATTGGGCTGGATTGTGAGCTTATAAAATATTATACTAGTGTCAGAAATAGTTAGCTTTTGCATCATTCTTATTTAAAATCAAACCCTATGTCATACTCATTTGAAGGAAAGAATAAATTGTCGCCCCAATTCGATTTATCGACAGGTCGCGTCTATACAGAAGATGATTTTATTCAATTATCATTTGGTCCCGATGAACCCATTGTGACAGCCAAGAAAATGGAATTACTTGATTTGGCTATAAGAAACGGAAAAGAAATGAAAGCTACATTTGTTTCAGGTAAAGTGATACAAGGGAAATTTAGTGAATATGGAGCACTTGCCGGAGATTATAAATGTGGAGATGAAACTGTGCATCTTGGAGAGATTCAAGACATACAAAGCATAGAGATTCTTTAAAAAATTAGTTACCAAACATCTATAACTGTCCGTTTCTTGTTTACTTTTGCTCAAGAAAAACCGTTCTGACATCATCCCACAAGGTGCACACATATTTTAAATCAAAAGAATAGTCAACCAACCAAGCTTAAAACTAGACACTTTCCCACAGCCCGCGGAATAGTTCGCGTTGATTGCGGGCCAAGACTGTATCGCAGATCTCCACCAGATAGTGCGGGCGCATACGCGTTTGCACCATAAAAAGATAATCACCAGCGACCCAGAAGCTCGAGTCAAATGACACACCCGCTGGTAGGTTTTTATTCATTCGTTCAGGGTATTTCTTGTTCATTGATGATTCAACCGCGACATTATTTAGAAACAGACGAATCTTTACCTCAGGTGCCTGCTTCCAGGCCCACTCTGCCCAGGTGCTGTATTTCTCAGTAAACGAATCGTCCTGGAAGCCCCACCACGTATTGTCCTGCTCGGCAACGCTCTTGCTCCACCTACGATACTCGGAATGGAGATACTCAGACAGGTTACTTTCCTCAATAAACTTGATGCGCGGAACCGAATAGCTCGCGTTGCGGGGAAGGGTAGAGAGTTGTTTGGCGAGCTCAGCGGCGGCTGCTTTGCGCGACGCGAGTTTTTGTTCTTCTTTTTCAAATATGTCCTTTAAGCTTTCTGGACTTTCCGCGAGTAAGTACGTCACTTTCTGCCCCACATCCTCGGTGATGAAGCCACTTTCACTAAGCTTGCGGGCGATGCTGTAGACAGTGGTGCGATTAATTCCCGTCAGTCGCGCCACTCGCTGGGGAGAGATTTTCCCAGCAGCAAGCACAGCCAAGTAGACCTCGCGCTCGTTGGTGTTTAATCCGATCGCTTCAAACAGTTTTTCCATACGCCCATATTCTAACAAGGTTGTTGATACACCGTCAACACTTTACTACAAATTGGCTTATAATATAGTTATATATGGCTAAATTAAGTTGACAAAATGTAGTCATTATGTTACTCTCTACTCAGACGATGAGCATGGTGCTTGTCGATAACCTTAAGGAAGCCAGTCATGGCACGGACCAAGATCCAGATCGTGAGCTCAAAGTCAAACTTCCAACCTTCCTTTTGCAACCGCTTCTTGTGCGCTATTCACCCGTCTACCGTGGATTGTCGAGTTGAATGCAAGGTCAACGGTTCCAATATAGTTCTTTACTTCGAGTTGAGTGTGTCGAATTTTCTGGGCTATACACGGATAAATCCGAGTCAATGGGACGAAGACTTCGGCATCGAGATCAATGGGGTATGGCAGGGGTCGGAGACGGCAAAGATCTTTTTGAGGAAGTACTGGAACTCTCTGACGGCGGAGCCTCGCGCTGAAGCGGCGACAGGGTTTGCGCTACTTAAGCAGCGCTCCCGTAGCGAGAAAGACGAAAAGGTGCGCCAAAAACAGGAGGTAAGGGCACGCGCAGCTCGCGAACTCTCGGAAGCTCGCAAAAAAATCAGCGAGCTATAACCTGGCTAATTTGGAGCTAGTTCGGTAGCTCCCCTTATCAAGATCTTGAAGCAATTTGAGGTCTTGTTGGGCAACTGTTCTTTGGGGAGAAGCTATGTTTAATATTCGGAATTTTGCGGTTGTAGATGATGCTGAGGAAAACCGAAACGCCGCGAAGCAAGCTTGCACGGAGCTTTATCCGCAAGCGACAATTCATCAATTCTCGTCAGGCCGTGAGTTCATCAAGTCACTAAAGAACGGTCTGGATGTGGATTTGGTTCTCTCTGACATGAGTATGGAGGAGCGACATTCAAGGTACGTCGTCGCTATTGAGTCGTGGGCCCGAGGAATACCGGCGGTAATCGTCTCTGGTGGCATAAACCATGGTAAAGACTATGTCTTGGTGGGGTATCCCGAACTAAGGTTGGGTGGGACGAAGAATAGTCCGTTAGTCTGGGGAGAGATCCTTAATCACGTTCTGAGCCAAGAAGAAAGTATGAATGGTGTTGCGTTTCAGCTTGGACAGGGTGTCCGCCGGTCTGTTCCAGACTACAACTTCGGCGAAGTATGTGCGGTCGTAACCGCCTTTACTGTTCTCAGGGATATTTGAATCAATATTAAATATCCTGGGATGGCTCCCTGTTCAAAAGCGATTGAGCACGAGCAGCTCCTCGCTTTTTTGTTTTCCACCAAAACCGTTCTGACATCGTCCCATAGTGTACACAAACAACATGAAAAGTCGTCCTGTAGGGGGACGGCTTTTCTGTTGTTGTGCGGAGTAGGGGAGTGTTGTGTTTCGCGCATCACACTCCTAATTGGTTGTGTCCCAGAGCTTTTTGAAAATACTTTTTATATTGTGAGCGATCATGGTGTCATGAATTTCAATGAGATACGCTGGTTTTTGGTCAACGGCAATCATTACCAAGTAGTCACCGCAGACCCACATGTTTGCTGTGAATTTGATATCTAAAACTACCTTTGCATCTCTACCTAATTTAGCATATCTATCTCTGAGTTCGAGCTCTGTTTCTGAGGTGTTTGTAAGTACCTTTGGTTTATAGTTTTGTTGTGTGCTTTGAGTGGTTGTCCACGTAAAGTCGATCCATTTTTGGTACTTTTCGGCAAATTTCTTATCTTGAAACCCCCACCAGACGCCGTCGCCGGCAATAATTGCGTCCTGCCACTTCGTAGTATTGTCGTATAGGTATTTTTCGAGATCACTTTCCTCAACGAGGCGCATTTTGGGTACTGGATACTCATGTGTCGATTGAAGAAGCTTAAGGTCCTCGATGGCGCCAGAGAGTAGCGCTTCCTTTTCCTCAACTTCACGACGGGCGTCCCTTGTCATGTTCATGAGACTT
This sequence comes from Minisyncoccia bacterium, assembly GCA_041752435.1. Lineage (GTDB taxonomy): Bacteria > Patescibacteriota > Minisyncoccia > Phycocordibacterales > UBA918 > OLB19. Next base: position 3,730 of record JBGSWM010000006.1, read on the forward strand.
TCTGGCGGAAGGTGTGAGAAGAGTGTGGTCTTGCCACTTACGTCTGCAGCAATAATTCCTTTTGAAACTAAGGTATTCAAGATGCTGTATGTGGTGGCACGGTTTATTTTTGTAATTCGCGCCAGCTCGGAAGGTTTCATTTTGCCACGTTCAAGGAGTACAAGATACAGGGTGATCTCCTTGCTGTTGAGTCCTATTTTGGCAAGCGTTGATTCTACATTCATGTAACTAGTATAAATGTTGTCAAAATATTGTCAACAATTGTTCAACAATTTATGACAAAACAATACTAATCATGTATTGTCTATGCCAGAAATGTCCTTCGACAGCTATTACTAGGAGAGCTGACATGCAAGAAACATCGGCATTTGTGAGGGCGGTGACGAGGGTTGGGTTTGCCCTTGTCCTTCATTCGATATTAGGAGGGTTCGGTTCCTGGGGACGGCGCCGTAGGCGAGTCCTCATGTACAGGGCTCTCAAGCGGGCGATCCCTGCATTTAAAGACCTCGCCAAGCAACCTTTGTCACCAATTGGTGTCACTGAGGCGGATATCGAAGTGATTGGACTACGCTCGTTTCTCGCAAATATTCGTCGCAATCCTTAAGCAATCACACGAGGAGATTTGAATGAAAGTTGACATTGATTCACTTGAGTATGCGGTCTGCGTACTCATATACAAGCTTGAGCTTCTGCTCACATGGCACTTAGGCAGTCGTACTCTGAACGTAGGTAGTCGGTTTAGCTTTAGTACCCCGGAACACTTGCCACTCGGGTCCGACGCGTTCGTCACCATAATTCCTGACGGCTGGCCGGAAGGGTCCCGCATCGATGCACGGTTCTACCGAAGTGGTGCTGATTGGGTGCTTTGGGAACGTGGGGAGATTTGGGTCCCACACAACGCGCTTTTCCGAGCCAGGATACATTTTAAGCCCACAGAAGATGGTTTGGGGGTGCGGCTTGACCCACCTGCAGAGAGGGATCGTGAGCGGGCAATAGTTGCCCTAGGGCAACTGATCACTTCCTTGGAGAAGGAACGCACGTTGCTTGGGAGGGAGTGATGTCAGGCGCAACTCCTTCACCAGAGCGGCCATTTTCCACCACGATGAACCCGAATGACTTAGTCATGGTCACTCGTGGTTGGAAGCGACTGAATAGGCGACGAAGTGAGCTCATACGAAAGAAAATTGAGCGGAGACTCGATCAGGGTGAGTGTTGTGAGCTTGAGAATTTACAACGACTTGCTGATCTCCGGGCACAACTCGTGGATTCGTTTGGGGGCGATTGGTCGAAGGTCACTCGTTCTTGGAGGAAGCTGAACAGAAGACGCCTTGAGCTCATAGACCGAGAGTCCTCCGGGGAAGTACTTGGCCAAAAAGAGACTGACGAGCTTGAGAATTTGCTACAGATATTTGCTTTGCGACGACAGCTTACAAGTCCGTTGCCGTGGCACATTCTCGATGCGCTCGAAAAGATCTTGAGAGGGAAATAGCAAACAGGCGTACCCGTGCGCCTGTTTTTAATAAAGTATCTCTGTGATATTGTCTGGTTCTGGAAGCGGCCGATGTGATCGCGTCAAAACCAGTCACCGCGAGGTGGCGTATCTATGACCACAGAGACTGAGTGTTCCAGCGTGAGTAGAGCAAGGACGGGGTAGTATCCGATAAGCTTTGGGGAGCTAACACACAAGCTGTGATCCAAAGATTTCCGATGGGGAAACCTGACCGCAAGGTCTTGTCGCATCCTATGGTGCGATAGGCTCACGATCCAAGGGGCTGGCTTCGGTCAGCCTCTTTTTCTATCCCATATCTTCTACCAAAATCGTTCTGACATCGTCCCACAGCCCGCACAAATCGGCTGGCCTGAAAAGCGTATGCTTTTCAGGCCATTGCAGTTTGCTATACTTGAGTCTATGAAAACCCTCATTGTAGACAACGGCTCTACGCTCTTAGAAAAACTAGTCAAATTAAGTCCTGGCACTGAAGAGGTGGTGGATTACGAGAATATACCTGATGATATTAGAGACTACTCACTAATAATTTTATCCGGCAGTAGTCAGTTCCCGGTAGTCGGACACGAACAATCACTTCAAGCGGAAATCCAGTTAATAATTAATGCCAAAATCCCGATAGTCGGTATTTGTTTTGGTCACGAGTTGATTGCCCATGCCTTTGGTGCTGAGCTAGTGCATTTAGAAAAGTAATACAAGGGACTCACCGATGTCGAGGTCTTGCAAAACCATGAAATGTTTCAGGGCAGAGAAGTTTTTGCGGTCTATGAAAATCATCAATACGGTATAGTTTCGGCCTCACCTGAGCTAGAGGTCTTGGCCAAGTCCCAAAATTCAATCGCGGTTATCAAGCACAAAGAGCGGTCGGTGTATGGATTTCAGTTTCACCCAGAGCATCTGACGGATCAGCAATTTGGCGATGAGGTCTTTTTACAGCTATTTCAGCTTCTGACTAGGTAAAGTAATTAGTCTTTGAAACTTCGCAAACCGCTTAAGCCAAAATATGGTAAATTATCAGTATGCAAATACGACACAAAGCCATCATCATATCAGTCTTAGGGATAATAATTATCTCCGCTTTATTATTTAGATTACTCAAAGACGACCAACCTAATAGTCCGGTAGTAACTGAAAAGGAGAACCGGGGCCTAGCGGGAGAGTCGATTGATGTCGCGCTAGACTTCATGGAAGTCTGGCAGGAAGCACGTATTTCAACTACCACTAATCCCTACCAAGAGAATCTGACTAGCATAAAGCCGCTAAGTCAGGCTGTCAGTGAAATGTTAAAGGGTACCGAGACAGCTTTTCGCGAAAATGGTTTTGACCCGGTGCTCTGTCAGTCCGAAGTACCAAGTGGATTTAAAGTTAAGCCAATTTTTGCCAACGAAGCTGAGGCGCAGCTAATCATCTTTCCAAAAGAAGAGAAAGTAGGAGTACAAACCATTTTCACCTTAAAGTCACAAGATAGTCTCTGGGAAATTTCTGACATTACCTGTGGGACGGGCGAGCAAGGTCCAGAGCTGGGGGAGTTTACTTTTGAGCAAGAAGGCTTTCTACTAAAAGAGAGTGTGCAGCCGCCACTTAACTCAGAGTATTGGCACCTAGTTTACGCCCAAGATGGTGTCTTGGGTTACACCGCTCCCCTAGTCTTAGGCACCGAGAGTCAGTGTCTAACGACTGGCAACACTGCGGCGGTGTGTAGTGACTCACTCCTGGCTGAGGCGATGCAGGTAACAGTAAAAGGTAATTTGACTGAGGCGGGAGTGGAAGTGAAGTGGATTGAACTAGTTCGCTAGTTGCTCCTGAGTTAGAGAGACAGAAAATAGCGCCAGAGGCGCTATTTTCTGTCTCGAGACGCTTTGCGATTGAAGCTAAAGACAAGACTTGGCTGATAGAAACTCCATGGCACTTGGTACTGCTCCCGCTTTAATCTCGATTACCCGGGCTTCGCCCAGCTCACCAACGAAGCACTGTTCTTGTTCGGCGCTAATAGAAGAAGGTACGGTTGCTGGGTCAATGCCAAGAGAGACTAGAGCCTCCATTTGGCCTGTCGACAGAATAAAGCCACCAGCCATCGCTTCTTCACTAGAGGTGTTCACCTCTGAATCAGCGCCATTTGCAGTTGCAGACATGGAGGTGCTACTACTCTGTTCTAGCGGTGAATTGGCGAAGAGTATCGGTCTTAGGCCGTAAGGATCGGCTACTATGAAGTAAATACCTGCTAGGACTATAACCAAGAGGATTGCTCCGAGGGTAAAGAAAGCTTGAACAGAAAGATTTCTCATATTTTATTTAATTACCTCTGACCATTTTTACAATCGCGAGTAGAACAACGGCTCCGACCAGAGCTACTACAAAACTGTAGAGATTGAAGCCACTGACACCACTTTCGCCAAAGAGACTCATGATGAAACCGCCCAGGACAGCCCCGATGATACCCACTACCACATTTAGAATGATTCCCTGCTGGCCATCAGTACCCATAATCAATGATCCAATCCAACCTACTAGTGCTCCGAATATAATCCAAACTAAAATTCCCATATTATTTTTTCTTAAATATTTTATAAATTTACTTTACCTACCCACTCCTTACTCGGCCAGTTTTTGGTCAGCCTCGCTTGCGGAGACAGATTTGCTCATGACAAAGATGTTTATTAATGCCACCGCTATCAACCAATACACCAGCATCGCCAATAGCGTTGTCCATTCAAAAATACTTGATTCGATTCGTATATTTTTAAACACCGCTTGGAAGGGAAGGACAAAAATGCTTGATAGCGTATAGATGAAATTGGTAAAGAAGGCGTCGGGATTGGCTTGCAGTAACTTTAGGGCAAATCTAACCACGAGCAGACCTTCGATCACCGATAGCACATACCACACAATTTGCGCACCGCGATAGAGCGGCCGGCTTGATTCGCTGATCATATTTTGAATTAATTATTTGAATAATGAGTACGGCTGGTCAGGTTACTTGGTTTTTGTAAACTAAGTAGAGAGATTATTGATTTTTTATCTACCAGTTCAACAGTTTGACTGTTTTGGTTTTATGACTAACTAAGGTTGGTCATTTTAAGTTAGCTACCAAAATACAGTTTTTTTAATTTTATTAAGCCGCGGTGTACTTGGACGGCCGCGGTGTTCTCTGATTGGCCGGTGATGAGCGAAATTTCTTTCAGGGATAGTCCTTTCAGGTAGCGCATTTCAATCGCGATTCTATATTTATTAGGTAGTTGGGGGATTAGCAGGGCAATTTCTTTACCGTCAAGAATATTAGTAATCTGGAGATGCTCATCTGAACCAACTTCAAAACCTTTTTCAAGTAATTTATCTAGCGAAGTGATTTTGTTTTTGCGGTACTCGTCAATAATTAATGCGTTTAAAACGTGATTGAGAAAACTGCGCATCAGGTCAACCTTACCTCCCTTTTGGAGATAGATAAGAGTTTTTAAAAAAGTGGTCTGAACTAGGTCTTGGCTTACCTCAGCATTATTGGTCTTGTACAACGCTCTGCGTAATAATGAACCTTTAAAATCGGTGTGGGCGTCAGTCATCTCCCCTCGAATGGATTTTAGTTTTCTTTTAGAAAGACGTGGTGGAGTTTTTTGGGGTACCTTCGTAGTAACAATGCCGTTAAGGACTAGTTTTCATTACAAGCTTCCGTACGGGTAAGTTGTCCAAGTAAAGAAATATCCATGTTTTCAAGCCTGGTAGGACTGCCCAGCTGGAGTTAGACCTGACAAAGTTATTGCAAAATTGCTTGAAAACAGAGAGAGATTTACCTCTAAATATACCACAAATCACCCACACAAAGTTTTTTGCAATAGAAACCGATAAATCTCGGCTCTAGAGATTCAGGGTGCGGGACTACATCAGCTAAAGACGGGGTCTCTAATATACGACACACTCGTTTGGAGGTTGGTGCATAGCAAAGACTATCAAATACTGAATCAATAATTATGCAACTGATTATTGTCAGTGATATACCTGATTAATAATTATAAAAGTTATAAATATAATTAAAATCTCTATGAACAATAATCAAAACAATACTCATAATAAAGGCGACGAGGAAAAAAAGTCCCTGCTATGGATGAGGTAAAGCATGGTGATCAAAAATCAACTGAAAAAACTAATGTGCCGCAGTCTCACTAAAAGGCAAATAAAATTAATAGCTTACTTAAATAATATTAATTATGAAAAAAACCCTTAGCCTGATTCTCAGTGGAGCAACGATGTTTGCCTCCTTTGCCCTAGTGCTACCAGTTTTTGCGGTGGCACCAAGTTGGGATACTACCGGAGATTATGTAGTCTCTGTGGACTATCTTGGCTCAGAATATGACCATGATATGACACTGGTGCAAGATGAGTTAGGAAATCTCTCTGGCCAAGGCGGTAGCCCGGCCGGAGATAATACCTACCTCTGGACAATTAATTCCGGAACAGTGGTAGGAGACATCATTGAATTTACGGCCGACTACACGGCCACTCCTGATGCCGTTACTCCCCAAACCACAATGTCTATTGAGGGAGTAATAGCTTCAGATGGCACAATGTCTGGCACCTGGTCAGATAACTATGCTGGTGATAACCGCGCCGGAACCTGGTCTACTAAGACTGGCGCTGCTATCGAAGAAGAACTAGCGGGAGCTATGATGGCTGAAGATTTCAGTGTTGTTTCATATGACACTGGAGTCGGTATGCTCTCTGGCTATAGTGCTGGCTTTGGCGTTTCTGACGCTACCCTAGACGGAGCAGAGTCAGTGGTGGTCAAGTTGTACAATGAAGATACTCTCCTTCAGACCAATACAGCGATTGTGCCGATGTTCAATGCTGATATCACTGGCACCCAATTCTCTTCACCCTTTGATGTTTCAGGTACATTTGATTATGTCGCTGATGGCTACTGGGTCAATACACGAGAAGGTCAGTATGGTCAGTCTGTACCCGCTACAAAAGTAGTTGCTACCGTCACCCTTCAGAATGGGAAAGTAGTCACGGCTATGAACACTGATTTGGTTGGTGATCCAGAGACAATTTACCCGAGCGACGACTCTCCGACTGTCACGGTGACTATCGAGAAGTTTGTGCAGGGCGTAATGGCGACAGCTGTTACGGCTGATAGTTCAGACTTCCCAATGAGCGCGACCTGGGAGGCAGAAAACACTGGTGCTGGAACTGGCGAGTATTCACTAAGTGAAACCAACACCATTCCATACCAAGCTGTCACAGCAGAGATGACCAAGGGAGCTAGCTACGAAACAAAAGAGCTGGTTAACGGCGAAGTCGTTGGTGCAGAATGCGCGACGGGCAAGCCTTTTGCTCTACAAGGATATACTGTCGGCGACACCAGGTCAGAGGCTATGAACGGCACTCCATCCATGTCAAAGCCAGTTTTTACCGACCTGCAACAAGATAAGTATGTCATTGTCTGGAATCAAGATTGTGATCTACCAGAAGGACAAATTGGCGGAGTGGTAGTGGGTGGGGACGGTGTGCTTGAAGTGACCTCAATCGAAATGATTGACACGACAGCTACAGCCAACGGTTCATTTACCGACGGTTGGGAATACGTGTTCCATATTACAGCTCCTACGAGTGAACAGAATCTAGCGATGAAGTTCTCTAATTGGCTACAGACGGATGGATCAGGCACTATCCCAGTGGCCAACAACATGCGAATTTCTTCCTCGCAGGCTGATAATGATGGAGCAACTATTCTCCTCACGGCGGCCAATCTATACTCAACCCCAGACCTACATATGGTCGTTGACCTCGATCCAGACATGGACGGTCGACAGGTTGAGATAACGGTCGAAGTAGCTATTCCGAGTGGCACACCAAACGGGTCTTATACGACTTCTTATGGTGTACAGTCAAATCCATAACCAGTAACTAATAACTCATATGATCATGACTAAAAAAATAATCACGAGTTACAGTGCGTTACTCTGTGTGGCAGTACTGATGACCGGGTACTCAACCGTGCATGCTTCGGAGGTAACCGGGACACTTTCTTCAAATGCCGCTAGTGATTTAACAACCACTGGCAGTCTCGAAGGCACTGTTCGCGCGGGAAGTGGTGGGAGTAGTAGTGGCGGAGGAGGTAGCCGTAGTGATGGCAGCCGAGGACGTAGTCTATCCAGTACACCTGATGGTTTGGTCCTTGGTGCTACAACGGATAACTCTACCACCCCAGGTTTTCCTAACGCGGGTGTCTCACCTGAGGTAAGCTCGGTTAATCAGACTCTTTGGTTGACCGTGGAAACGTTCTTTCGGAAGATATTCTCCTTCTAGCACTTATCTAGAAGCAAGAAGCCCACAAGAAAACCGCTCAAGAGCGGTTTTCTTGTGCCTAAGCTATAGTTCAGTTTAATTAAATCTGATAATTATTCAACATCAGTGATTAGTTCGGTAAAAACAACAGTTCGTTCGTTGTAGACTTCCTGACTAGGCAGCCACTCGCCACCACAAGTAATTAGATTGAGTCTCTTTTTACCATCAGAATTAAGAAAAACATCAGTCGTTGGATCATTGTAAGCGTAGGTTTTAATCTTTACGACTTGAAAAATATCTTCGATGCGATTTTCACTTACAATTACTACCTCATCACCAACCTCCAGTTGATGGAGCAGAAAGAAGACCCCTTCAGGTACACCTTTGCCATTTAAGTGCCCGGTCATGACCGCACTACCTAGCATTCCCGGACGGACTCCTTCTTTATACCAACCGACATCAGTAAAATTTGAGGGGACGTCCATCTCGCCTTGACCGTTTGGCGCCAGGCCAACATGTTGTACTTTGGCATCAATATTGAGACTAGGAATGACTAGTCTAACGGGCAGTTCAGGAATCCATTCCACATACTCAAGTGCCTCATTGTTTGAGGCGGCGACGACAGTTGCCGGTTCGCGAACATAGCTGATTGATGGGGTAGAGCCCAATAAAGTGAAAGCACCGACTGACAACATCAGTCCCAAGGGGACGATGATATACAAACGCCAGGTCAAAAGTGATCGACGGTTTATTTGGGTGTCCATGGCAAAGATAAGCCGTGCGAGTGAAAAATTTATTACAATCATAATATTGTA
>JBGSWM010000007.1:0-10169 GCA_041752435.1 Minisyncoccia bacterium
CTGCGGCTTTTGCGTACCGCTTCCCGAGGCGGAGTCATAGCGCACGGAGCGCAGCGAGTACGCTAGACGAGCCGGGGTAGCGAACACTTAGTAGATTTCGAGCTGAAAGCGAAGAAATATACTTAGTGATTCGTGACGAAAACGGCTGTGCCTGCGCACAGTGCGTGTCTTTTTCCGAACCGCAGCGAGGTTTCTGCCTAGGGGTACCCTAGGCGGATTAATGACCCAAAAACCGCTGGCTGGCCAGCGGTTTTGCTTTGCCTAAGAGGCCTGCATAAGGATGGCACCTTAGCTAATTGACACCATTAAATTATACGTATAATATTACGTATTATGAATTTACCCAATAAAACAAAAGTTACCTTGATGATAGACACGGCGGTCTATTTAGGTCTGCAAGAGAAGGTCGGAGTGCGGGGTCTTGGTGAATATTTAAGTCAACTAGCTAGACCGTATGTAGTAAAGTCGGCTTTGGCAGCTAGTTATAAAGAGCAGGCTGCCGACAAACAAAACAAAGAAGAGGCTGGCTGGTGGGAAGATAGTGACGGGGCTGAAATTAAAGCAGAAAATACATGGCAACTATAAAAGCTAAACCAAAAAGGGGAGAGATCTGGTGGGTCGCCTTTGACCCGACCTTGGGGACAGAAATCAGTAAGTGTCGCCCGGCTGTGGTGTTGAGTAATGATATCTCCAACAAATACCTTGATCGCTTGCAAGTAGTGCCTCTGACCCCAAATATTAGTAAGATATATGCCAGTGAATGTCTAGTTCAGTTGACTAAGCAAACAGGGAAAGCTATGGCTGATCAGATTAGAACCATTAGCACCAAACGACTTGTAAAAAAGATTGAGAAACTAAGCCAGACTAACTTGCAGGCAGTTGAACAAGTGGTACGACTGCAGTTGAGTTTGTAATCCCTCCCCCGCTAGTACCACCCTAGGGCAATTATTACTATATTTCACAGTCTTGGTGTACAGGCACACTATTACGGATTTATGTTCTGTTATACTTATATTAGTTAATAATATATTTATGGCCACAGATTCAACACCTGAAACTACAGCAGAGGACAAAAACTCAACCGAACCGCAGCCGCCGTCGCTCTCCTACCAAATTATATTGGGCGTTTTTGGTTTTTTGGCTTTGGGGTGGATCATCTATACATTGTTTTTTTCTCCTAGTAATAAAGCACTGGTACCTGAGGTGGACTTATCTTTTTCTAATTCAAACCCAGCCGAGGTCAAGCCGCCATTAGTGCTTATGGGGACGGTGATTGAAGTAGGGACTCAAGGTGATTACTTGAGAATCGCTGTACCAGGAGAAGGAAATTACTCTCTTGGTCTAAAGAAAGACAAGGCTGGGGTAGCGGCGGAGCTACCAATCGATCTATTACAATTGGCTCCGCTAGAAGTGGTAAGAGTGGAAGTGGTGTCGGCGAAAGCGACTGATAGTTATGATTACTTTATGACTGATATCTCACTAGTGACTGAAGAATTGACGGTTGACGAAAGAATAAAGCGCGCCGAGAAAAATCCCGCCCCATAATTTTATTATTATCTATGAATATGAAAATCTTAAAGTCAATCAACCCTTCAATCCTACTCAGTTTGTTTGTCGTCGGCTTTATGTTGTTGCCGACCTTCAGTGCTGAAGCCGCTTTGCCGGATGGGCGATATGGTTGGTACGCACCAGTTTCGGCGGTCGGCGGTCCGGCTAGCTGTGGGGTGGGTGAGGTAGAGGTTGAGCTTGAGCTACTGGAGCGCAACACTAATGCTAGTGCGACCGTCTCCTCGGCCCTTCTGATGGTCAAAGAATTGTCTGATGGTAGTATCTCGAACTTCATTGAAGGTTCTGGACCGTTAGTCAGCAGCGTCTGCTATAACCCTAGTACGCAAGGCATCGCGATTGATGTTTCAGGCGGAATTAATTATCGAAACTTCACAGCCAGCCACTCTTTTGCTGTCGTAGCTGAAGCGCCAGTTGATAGAAGTACTAAAACCACAGTCTGGCTCGCGCCTAGAACTTTTACTACCCCTGAATATGAGCCAGTCTCACCGGTTGGTGGTAACTACCTGGTCAGTCCTGACTATACTTTCAACCTAAACTACCTACCGAGTCTCTACGGCGCGACCGCGGTCAGTGAAGCGAAGCTGACAATCGCCGAATTTGACCCTCTCTCATCGACCACGGCTGTGGTGGCTGAGGTTAATCGAGCTCTAACCGGTGGAGTGGGGTCTAAGACACTACCAGCAGAAACCCTGCCAGACGGCATGTATCAATGGGGAGTAGATATCAGTGCTAACGGCTCGCAATCGTATTTGCCTAGTTATAACTACAATAATCTACCCAAGAGTGGTTTTATGGATTATGCCTGGCCTTTTACTTTAGATACCACCGCTCCAACTACCACTAATAGTATTTTCCCCGTAGCGCCAAACGAGCTGCAGACGGTCACTGTGCGCTCTGACGCTACCGACGGATTGTCGGGAATAAATCGCATCAGACTGTATGTCGATGGTGCCTTAGAGAGAACTTGCTTGTTTATAAATAAAAACTCAGCCACCTGTACTGTGACTGTGGGTCCATTTGCAAGTGGTTCGACTCACGACTATTATACGACTGTTGAAGATGCGGCTGGGAATATTTTGACCTCAGCCACCAGCTCATTCTCGGTAGTAGCGGCTGCTTTGCCGCCGGCACTGTCTTGCGCCACCCCGCTGTCGTACCAGAGTGATAGTGCCGAGGCTGATGGGGGAGTAGAAGGTTTTGGTAGACTCGGGGCTCAATTTAAGGTGGGTAATTTACTTTTTACAGGCTCTAGTCTAGGGGCGCACGGACTTTATATTTATGATGTATCTGATCCAGAAAATATCGTGCAGCGTTCATTTTATTCGACCGAGCTGGTTTTTGCTTCTGGGACGGGAGCGATTCACGATATTGATGTCGATGGCAACTTTGCCTATTTAGCCGCTGATGGTGGTTTGATTGTGGTCGATATCTCTAATCCCGATGATCCAAACCAAGTATTCAAACGAGCGATGGATAGGAATATTAAAGCCATCGATCGTGTCGGCAGCTACTTGTATCTAGCCACCTCAGATAGCTTTATTACTATTGATTACACTCTAAATGCCTCCTGGGTAGAAGATTTTATGACAGGCGAATCTTATTGGTCTTACAGTCTCAATAGCTATGATGAGTATCTGCTACCTATCACCGGGGCTTTCGATATGGCCATTGATGGCAATTACGCTTATTTGGCTCTGGGGATTGATGGTTTTAGTGTGATAGATATTACGGACCCTCTGACACCAACTGAAGTAGTGACGGATCCCGATATCTACTCACCATTTGTTTTGGCGTACTCTGTCGCTGTGAGTAATGAACATCTATATGTCTCAGCCAACGGCTCAAACAAAATTAGAGTCTACAACATCACCAATCCAGAGAGTCCACTATACCTCACTAGTGTCGACGCAACTGCTCCGTCAGGTAGCGCTCCGCGCAATCTTCATGCCGAGAATAACGTTCTCTATGCTGCCGCTGGTCGGGGCGGAGTCTATGTCTTTGATATAGGTAATCCCTCTATACCAACCCTCCTCTACCAAATTGATAATTCTCTAACCACGGTAGATTCTTATGATGTCTGGCACGTCCTCCCGCTTGATCCAACTGACTTCACCAAGGTAGTCGCTGTCTCACTCACTGTTTCTCCTACCCTCTATACGATGGGTATCGTCTGTGTCCCAACAGCGGACTTAGACGCTGGTGTACCGACCGTTTCAGTTTTGGACGCGTTACCAGGAGAGACGATTACTTTTAGAACCGGTAATATTACCAACCGTGGTACGGCTGAAGCGGGGCCACACAACTTTGCCGGCTTCTTAGTAGACTATGATGACGATGGTATGGCTGATTATGATTATCCTCTTCCTAGACAGACCAGCCCAACTGCCCCAGGTGACGATTATGAGATTTCGCTGGACTGGCTAGTCCCTTATTCTGCCTTGCCAGGAGAAAACTACCGGATCAAGTATTACGTTGACTGGAACAATGAAGTTGAGGCCGCTGATGCGCCAACTATTACCAACAACGCATCACCTTGGAGTGGGGACTTCACGGTTGGAGAATTAATCCCTACTGGTGACATTTCCGCTACCAACTGTACTATAGCGCTCGGTGAATCTAGTTGTGAGAGTGATGTTAACTGGACTAGTAGCAATTTCGTTGGGGCCGCCTCAACCAGACAAAATGGCGTTGAGTTTAGTACCGAGACAAGCTCTTCAAGTGCTGTACGAGAAGTTAATCCAAACAACCGCACCTTTACATTGCTCGATACTGGCGACGACTTCATCGATGGTGTTCAGCCCTTGGTCAATTGCGATACTGACGTGTCGGTTTGGGATGGTTTCTCCTGTGTACCACTGCCGCCTGATTGTCCAGCTGATCAGTTCTACAATTTTGTGACTGGTCTCTGCACCCCTAATCCAGTTATCGATATCAGTGTCACTGGCCCGTCAGGAGTTTTGGATCTCTCAAGAATCTGGGTAAGGACAGGTAAGACAACGACCTTAGATTACACCGTGACAGCGAATTTTGTGACCGACTGTACAATTTATGATGGAACGGTTCCCGCTTATGTCTTTACCCACGACGGTTTGACTGACGCGGTGACTACTGGCCAATATACCACTAGTGAAGCTCAGGCGGCGCAAATCATCAAGCTTAGTTGTACCTCACCCGGTATGCTTAACCCGACTGAATTTGAGTTTAGAATCAACGTTGTTCCGAATGTTCAGGAAGGATAGTCGTAAATAGATTGTCGCCAGACGGAGTAAAGGCTTTACCGTCTAGTTAGATGCCAGGTTTCTTATCCCGACTGCTAAAGCTAAATTCACTTAAACGTTTGTGTTTTTGCAACTCACTGAAAATGATCAATGATTCTATTTGACGGCAGTGAACAGCAACCTTCTGGATACTTTGACCAGAAATAATGAACTCTATCCCAGCCGTGGTGAAGACAGCGGTCACTCTTCTCTGTCCGCTACGACTTCTTCCTTTGGTAATAATTCCCGGGGAAATCATTAAAACACCAGGGATTTTCTCTAAGACCGAAACCACCAGCTTGGCTGTCTCGGTCAGGGTGGTGTGGGTACCGCCACGTAGTTTGCTCATTGCTTAGTAGCCTAGCATAGTTTCTGGTCTGTTTATTCCTCACCTAGATCTAACCACGATAATAAACATTGTTCAGCTTATATGCTAGGATTGACTTTATCGTCCTTTTTCGGTATTGTACCGGGGTTCCAACCTCACGTGAGTATCCTAAATCTGGGATGTGTCACTCACAAAAAACGAAGAAAATAGAAGTAAATTGAGAGTTGGGAACCTCTGTTAAGGACGGCCGTTACCTTTCTTTACAAGAGGTTCTCAGAAAAGCGCGTTTGCGCTAATTTATTCGTATCAAGGGAGTTTCAATGAAAGTTGGGGTTTGTGTTCCAGGAATCTGCCCTAGGGAGGGGCAGATTCGGAACTAAATTCTAAATAGTCGTTACACTCCTTTTATCATTCATATGTCACGATCACTCTATAAAGGACCATACGTAGACGAGAAGCTGATGAAGAAGATCGCCGGAAAAAAACCCGGAGAGGGTGGTGTGATTAAGACTTGGGCACGCGCCAGTGTCATCGCGCCAGAAATGGTCGGTTTCACCTTTGGCGTGCACAACGGCAAAGAGCACACTCCAGTATTAGTCGCTGAGGAAATGGTCGGTCATCGTCTGGGTGAATTCTCCCCAACGAAGAAGTTCCATCGTCACGGCGGTAAGATGCAGAAGGAACTAGAGCAGAAGAAGAAGGAGGCCGAGATTACTGCTGCTAAGGCTGCCAAATCTTCAACTACCACTAAGAAATAGTTAGATACTTATATGAAAGCAATTCTAAAAAATTATCGCCAATCACCCCGCAAGGTACGCCTAGTGGCTGATGTGATTCGAGGTAAGAAAGTAACTGACGCTCTAGCTATGCTAAAGTTTGTCGACAAGCGAGCGGCTGGTCCGTTTGCTAAGGTGGTAGCTTCTGCGCTAGCTAATGCTGTGCAGGCGGGTAAGGAGCCAAGTCGACTCTTTATCAAAGCGGTGGCTGTCAATAAAGCGCCAACGATTAAGCGTTTTATGCCGCGCGCTCGAGGTTCAGCTTCACGCATTAATAAGCGAAACAGTCACCTCTCGGTTGAGTTGGGCGAAAAATAATAATTACTTATGACACACGTAGCACATCCATACGTACAGCGCATTGGCGTCAACCGAGACTGGAAGAGTCGCTGGTTTACGACCGAGCCAAAGAAGTTCCGTGAGTATCTACGCACTGACGCTGCTATCCGAGCCCTTCTTTTTAAGAAGCTTAAGGGCATGTCAGTTGATACTGTCGAAATCGAACGAAATCAAAAAGAAATTCGGATTATTGTTAAAACTGCCAGGCCGGGACTAGTGATTGGTCGTAGTGGTGAAGGGGCGGTGAAGCTAAAGAAGGAGATTGATATGTTGCTGCGCAAGCAAAAGCTATCAGACAAGCCAGAGATTAAACTAGATGTCGAAGAGGTTCGTTCCCCAGAATCAAGTGCCAACATCGTTGGTCAAATGATTGCTGAAGGCCTTGAGAAGCGTCTAACTTTCCGTCGAGTGATGAAGCAAACCATCGAAAAAGTGATGGCCAACCGCGATGTTGAAGGAGTTCGTTTGACTCTCTCTGGTCGTCTCGGTGGTGCTGATATGGCTCGTCGTGAAGAACTTAAGAAGGGTCGAATTCCTCTCCAAACTCTCCGCGCTGACATTGACTTCGCCCGCGTTACTGCCCGCTTGCCTTATGGTGCGATTGGTATCAAGGTTTGGATTTATCGAGGACAAGTTTTCGCTGACCGTAAGAGTGGTCAGACAGAGACGGCTCCCCGCGCTCGTAATAATGCTTAAATAAAATTCTATGTTATTCCCTAAAAAAGTTAAGCACCGCAAGTGGCAAACTGGCCGCAAGAGTGAAGCCAAGCGTAATACACCAGATACCCGTGGTATCACTGTTTCTTTTGGCTCATTTGGCCTGCGTGCTACTTCCGCCTCACGCGTGCGTTCAAACCAGATCGAGGCCGCTCGTCGAGTCATCTCGCGAACTCTCGGCAAGACAGGCAAGATTTGGATTCGCATTTTCCCAGATAAACCAATTACCAAGAAGGCAGCTGAGCTACCGATGGGTAAGGGTAAAGGTGACCCAGATCACTTCGTTTTTGAGGTGAAGCCAGGCCGCGTTTTGTTTGAGGTTGAAGGGGTGAGTGAAGAGCTCGCTAAAGAGGCATTCCGCAAGGCTACGGCCAAGCTTCCATTACAAGGTAAACTCGTACGTCGTGAAGAGACGCGAGCCTAATAATTCTTATCGACTATGATAAAAATGTCAGACATCAAAAAGAAGACCGATACTGAGCTTACCGAGCTAGTCGGCAAGGCTCGTGAGACGTTGCGTCTAGAGCGTTTTAAGGACAAGTTTAGTAAGAAAGCTCACGTGATCAATACCGCCAAGAAAGAAATCGCCAAAGCTATGACTGAATTGTCTCTACGCCGTAACAATCAAGTTAAATAACTCGTATGACAACTGAAACAACCACTGTTGCCACTCGTCGAGTCCTCCGCGGTACCGTCGTCTCAACCAAAATGACAGACACGATTACGGTCGCGGTAGAACGCTACGTAAAGCACCCAAAGTACAAAAAGTTCATGCGACGTACGAAGAAGTACCTAGTCCATGATGCTGGTAATACAGCCAAAGAAGGTCAGCAGGTCGATATTAGAGAAATCCGCCCTCTCTCAAAGCGCAAGCACTTTGAATTGGTAACTAACACTAAATAGTATGATTCAACCACAAACTATCGTGAAAATTACCGACAACTCAGGAGCCAAAATTGGTCGTGTCTTCAAGGTCCTTGGTGGATCAAAGAAGCGTTACGCCGAACTTGGTGAGATGGTAGTTCTCTCAGTTCAGACCGCTGAACCAAGAAAAATGGTCAAGAAGAAGGACGTAGTCTACGGAGTAGTGGTGCGCCAACGCAAGCCATTTCGCCGTAAGGACGGCTCTTATGTGAGTTTTGACGACAACGCCGTGGTGTTGGTCGACAAGGTCAAGAAAGAGCCTCGCGCGAACCGTGTCTTTGGACCGATTCCTCGTGAGATTGGTGAGTCGGGTTATCAGAAAATAGTATCTCTCGCCCCAGAAGTGGTGTAAAAAGCTTAAAAATTTATTTACTACTTCGTTGCACTGCGATAAATTTTTTTCACCGTACGATCTGTACGACTCAAAAAATTTTCTGGTGCGCCTCGTATTAAATTAAATTTAAAACTTTTGCACACCGGTTCGACAGCTAGAAATCATAAACTAAAAAGTATGAAAATTAGAAAAGGCGATACAGTCAAGGTGCTGTCAGGAAAGGATAAGGGTAAAACCGGAACTGTCCTAACCGCGATGCCCAAACTCGACGCCGTCATTATCGAAGGAGTAAACATGGTCAAGCGACACCAAAAGAATCGTCGCTCTCGTTCCCAGGGACAGATTATTGATAAGAGCATGCCTCTTCATGTCTCGAATGTAGCCCTACTCGAAGGCGACAAGCCGGTTCGAGTTGGTTATGTCTTTGAAGGGGAAGGCGAGAAAAGAAAGAAGGTTCGGGTCGCTCGCCCTAGTGGTAAGAAACTATAATATTATGGAAACTACAAACGCGCGCATCAAGAATGCCTATACTGCCATGAAGGGTGACTTCGGTTACACGAATGTCATGCAGTCGCCTCGAATAGAGAAGATTGTTATCTCGGTTGGTACTGGTCGTGTTCAAGACAAAGCCAAAATTGCTTTGATTCAAGATCGCCTAGCCCTCATTACTGGTCAGAAGCCATCAGCCCGCCCAGCCAAGCAGTCAATCGCTTCGTTCAAGTTGCGTGAAGGCGATATCGTTGGCTACCAGGTTACTCTACGTGGCTCACGAATGATTCACTTTGCTGACAAGCTGATTCACCTCGCTCTACCACGCACGCGCGACTTCCGCGGGCTAAAGGTGTCGGCGATCGATGAGATGGGTAACTATACTCTCGGTATCAAGGAACACACCATTTTCCCTGAGTGTGGTGAAGAAGAACTCAAGGATGTCTTCTCACTCGCGGTGACTATCGTCACTACTACGAATGACAAGAAGGAAGCTGAGGCTTTCCTCAGGCACTTGGGTCTTCCATTAAAGAAGGAGGAGGTTAAGTAATCTTATCTCTCAAGCAAGAAAACAGCCAATACCTTTAAAGGTGTTGGCTGCTTTCTTGCTTTATAGTTATATATTTAGTATATGTTAGTTTGGTTTTTGATCCTTTTTTTGAGATTTTACCTTCAAACTAGCCCCTGGAAAGGAGAGTCAGATGTCAGACCGTACAAACCCGTTCAGTGCAGATTATGTCTCGGTGTCAGATAGGCAAGCCGGTCCAACTCTTCGCCCTACCTCCACTGGACAGGTAGTCATTTTTCCTCCCAGAGCAAAGTCCAAAGGCAGAGAAGTCTCATCGGCCATTCCCCCGGCTAAGCGAGGGGCAATAAAGTGCAGCAATAGACCAAATCAAGCAGCGGAATTCAGTCTTGATTTTGGTGACTTGGGAAATCATCAGGCAAGCACATTGCGTGTTGTCTTCGCTACCAATAACAATATACTGGTCCTTAGGCACTCAGAATACAGTCAGTCAGCTAAGTTGCCACCGTGCTGGGAAAAGTGCCTGCATCTATTGTCTAGGGACCAGGTACATGTGCTGGTGGTGGCTAAGGAAATAAAGCAGAGAGGAGGGCGCTTTTTGGTCGGGCAGTTGTTGCAGGCGTTAGACATAAACTCGTCTGATCTGGCGTTTGTGACTGAAGTAAAAGTCTTGACGCTCAACAAGTATTTGGGTAAAGGCTTTCTGAGCGGCGAGGACATAAAAAGTAATGCAGCAAAACTGGTTATGGGGCTCATGTGCGCTAAACCAAGAGAGACAGCTCTAGCTCTCTTGCAGTATCGGTCGGGTAAGGACCAGTCAGAAGCAGAGAGATCTACTCTGAATCGGCTGCTGCAGAACCTCAAATAGCAGCCGTCCTAAAAAAGGAAGGGTAAGTACCGGGCTCGGCGC
>JBGSWM010000008.1:0-2103 GCA_041752435.1 Minisyncoccia bacterium
GATGAAGAACGAGGAGGGTAGAAATTTTTGAAGGAGACGTAGACGGCTACGTTGACTGAGAAAAATTCCGTACCGACAAAGTTATTCACCGTTTAGGACTCTTATGGGAAAGCGGGCGGAAGATTGACGTATATGCGCGGAAGACAAGAAAAAAGCCACGAGGGGTACTAGCTGTACGATGAGTAGCTTTTTTCGCTGTCTGACAAAGCAGATACGCCAATATTACACGCGCTTTAGCTGGAGGAAGTCGAGCTCAACCGGAGTCTCCCGTCCAAACATCGACACCAAAACCTTCACCTTACCACTCTTCTCATCTACCTCACCCACCCTGCCTTCAAGCTCTTTGAATGGCCCATCAACAATCATCACAATATCGCCAGGAGCAAAATCAAGCTGATGCTTGACCGTATCGGTCGACATCCGCTTCATTAGTTCTTCGTATTCAGCCGGGGTTAGCGGCACTGGTTGGGTGCCACTACCAACGAAACCAGTCACCCGAGGAGTGTTACGAACCACAAACCAAGACTCGTCATCAACAATCATCTCAACGAGCACATAACCGGGATAGATTCGCTCTTCTTCCGTCACGCGCTTTCCGCCCTTGACCCGGATCTTTTTTTCGGTTGGCACTACCACATTAAAAATTCGGTCGTTCATACCTAAAGAATCAATTCTTTGCTTGAGGTTTCTCGTGACCGCGTTTTCATAACCAGAGTAGGTATGAATCGCATACCAATGCCTCTCACCAGTGCCTTTTTGTTTTGCCATAGCTAAATTAAATTATAAATACCAATTAAATCTTTTCGACAATAAATTCGATCGCTCGAGTGAAAGCGAAGTCAAAGGCACCCAAGAAGAAGGAGACAAAAACGGAAATTAGAATCACCAACACTGTATATAGGAAGGCTTGTTTTTGACTCGGCCACGACACCTGCTTCATTTCACTGATAGTGTCACGCAAGTAATTGCTTAAGTTGCTCATATTAGATTAGTTTACCAAAATAAAAACGCCTCAGGGGCGATTTACGTACATTATACAGAAATTCTGCTTTATGTCAAAGAGCCTAAAAGGATGTTACTGTAACGCAAAAAGCCGTCGCACCCCCTCTAGGAGATAAGCGACGGCTTTTTTTGCAAACAAACTTTAGCGAACTTGGTAGGTTAAAGTGACTTGACTAGCCACGGTGTTCTCACCAACTGGCATCTCCGGAGAGATCATCTTCACTGATTGATCCATGGCCATATCTCCACCCATGCCATAATATCGTTCCGGGTAAACACCTTCATTCTCATAGTAGCCGGTCATCTTCTCGATTCTGACACCTAGCTGCTTTGCCAACACTTTAGCCTGGGCTTCGGCATCGGCTATCGCCGTCGCTCGCGCTTCAGCATTGAGAGCTGACACGTCATCGATAGTGAAATTGAGACCACTGATATTGGTAGCTTCGAGGTTACCCACCCCCGCAATCAAATCTCCCGCCTGATCTAGATCACGCACCTTTACTTCGACAGTCTGCGAGACAGAAAAGCCATCCGGTACTTGCTCGCCTGGGCAATAGCTACCTTGAGGGCAGATTCTTTGCTCATAGCGATACTTCGGATAGAGACTATAGTTTTGGGTTCGGACATCACTCTCACTCACTCCTGCCTCTTCGAGGTAAGCTAGAATGGCGTTTACTTTGGTCGCTGATTCGGTCTGTGCCACATTTGCTTCCGCTCCTTCAGCCTCAACTGAAAAACTGAACTGACCAATATCAGGCACCGCCACTACTTCCCCTTTACCAATCACTGAGATAGTAGTTGGACCGTAGAAGTCCTCTGACTGCTTCCAGGTATAGTTGGCATACATCGCCAAAGCAATAATCACCATCAACAAAGCGAGCGATCCTAATATTTGGTTACTCTTAATACTGAAGAAATTTCCTGACATAATAATTTTATAATTTTGCTAAAACCGTTCGGATAATACTTCTAACTTCTTGAGCTAACGACGTCTCTGCCCCACAGATATCTGTAAAAGCGGCCTGGTCGCTGGCTGAGAGTGACGACATATCGCGCTCAGTCATCAAATAGTACATCACCGAGCCTTCGCCTTCAACATGG
>JBGSWM010000009.1:0-7361 GCA_041752435.1 Minisyncoccia bacterium
AGGGAATTGAGAATTAAAAGGCAATCTTATCATATATGATAAGATTGCCTTTTAATACAAACACCTCTGGGTTGACATGCCTGTCGACCCAGACCTCCCCGACCACGCGTTGTGGACAAGGGAGGATTACATCAGCCGCAACCAAGGAGGTAACGATGCCAAGCTGGCACCGTACACATCCGCCGTAGCTGCGCAACCGCGCGCACCACGGCTTCAACAACCCGGGCCAGGATCGCGAGATTCCTGGCCCATCTTTTTTTATAGCCGAGGTCATTCCCCTTCTACCCCACTTTTACATACGGCCGATGTAACGAGACATATTTTGTTTTTTCAAACATTCAGAGAACAGCTTCGCTCGTAAAACAATCTGACCAGCCAAACTTCGTTTGGCTGGTCAGTTTGTTTTACCTCTCGCAATACGCTATAGTTTTGCCACACCAACCTTCCGCCCATAGCTCAGTTGGTAGAGCGCAGAGCTTATACCTCTGTGGTCCTTGGTTCGAGTCCAAGTGGGCGGACAAAATATTGAATTAGATATACACGCATGGTCCTTGGTGAGAAATGGGATGGGACCCATTTCGCAAGACTCATATAGTATCTTTTGGAGCGGAGAGAACAAAAGAGACATATGGGTGGACAGGGATCTGTATGATCCGAGTCCAAGTGGGCGGACAGATTTTAATTCCCTTTCGCTACTATAATTAATACTATTCAACGAACCTGGTCTGCTATAATGTCTACAAATGTTGGCGTTCCTAAAAAGTAAACTAGTTACCATTATTGTTTTAGTGGTATTGGCTTTATTGGTCTTTGGTGCCTTTAAGGCTTTCTCACCAGACCAGACCGTCCCTGTCACCGCTACCGTCGACATTGGTCCAGTGCGCCAACTTGTCTCTGTCTCGGGTGTTATTAGAGCAGAAGACACCGCGGCGCTCTCTTTTCCTAAAAGCGGAGTGGTGGAAAATGTTTTAGTGCGCAAAGGCGATGTCGTTGCCGCCGGGGCTGTCTTAGCTACCCTCAACACTGACAGCCTCTTGGCCGATCAGGCTGATGCTTTGGCTAACTTAAGGAAAGCTGAAGCTGCTTTAGCAGAACTTAAAGCCGGGACAACCGCTGAAACCAAAAACGTCACTAGTGAGACCGTCGCACTGAAAACAGCCATCCTCGAAAATACCAAAAGCACAGCCGCCATAAAAGTCACCAATGCTAAGCGAGCACTTTTGTCGAACGACCTAAGCGCTGTCTCTACTGACCCCAACGAAAATGCTCTGCCGCCAATTATTTCTGGCACTTATACCTGCCAAACTGAAGGTAGCTATCAACTCGAGCCTTTTCGTTCCGGGACTGACTCTGGCTATTCATTTAATTTCTCAGGTATCGAAAAAGGACTGGTCGAGGTCACAACTAGTCAACCAGCCCCCTTTGGTCAGTGTGGTTTGTGGGCACAATTTTTTACTGATGGTAGTTATACCCGTTCACGCTGGATAGTCGAAATACCCAACCAAAATTCGCCAACATATCTGACATTTAAAAATGCCTATGAACTAGCGGTGAATGATGCCGCCACAACGATTGCGTTGGCTGAGCAGGAATTGGCCTTGGCTAAGGCTAATGCAGAAAGCACCAATGCCACGACCCGACCCGAGATCATCGCCCAAGCCGAAGCCGCTGTGGCCAGTGCGGCAGCCAGAGTTGCTCGAGTTGAAGCTGATCTAGCAGACAGCACTCTCAAAGCACCATTTGCTGGCACCATCATTAGCACCAGTATCCTACCAGGAGAAACTGTCACCACTGCACCAGTGATCAATTTGCAATCTGGTACTCGTTACGAACTAACCGCTCGTATACCCGAAGTTGATATTAGTCGGCTCAGTCTAGGTCAAAACACTGAGGTCGTCTTTGATACCCGAGCCGAAGAAGTCCTCCTCGGCCAGATCGACTTTCTTTCACCACAAGCGACCACCATCGATGGTGTCGCCTACTATGAAGCTAGGATATTACTTGACTCCTTCCCTACCTGGCTGCGCAGTGGGCTAAACGCTGATATTGATATCATCATCGAAGCCAGGGAAAATGTTACCCGACTACCAAATCGTTTTATTATTACCCAAGCTGACGGCAAGTCAGCTGTCCTCAAGACAGTCAATCAACAAATCGCCACTTCAACGGTCGAGATATTATTTAAAGGTAATGACGGCTACACAGCTATCGCTGGACTGACCTCTGGTGAGCAAGTAGTGGCCCCTTAGAATTATGCGCACAATCCGTATCGGTTTCCTGTTGGGTTGGCGGCAGATTCAACGCGCCAATATTTGGACTACCACTCTCATCATCTTTGTGATGATGCTCACTTTTCTTAATCTAATTGCCGTTTCTGGTATCTTGGTCGGACTAATCGCTGGGGCCGAAAAAGCCGTTCGCGAAGACTCACTCGGCGACCTAATCATCAGCGCCAAAGACGATGAGGACAGAATCCTCGAAACCGAAACCATCATCCGTCAACTAGAGGCCTTTCCCGAGATTACCGCCTTCTCGGTTCGTCACCAGGGTAGTGGCGTCCTTGAGGCTAACTACAAAGAAAGGCGAGACCTACGCGGCGAACGGGATATTGCTAACGTCCGGGTATCTGGTATCGACCCCATCAAAGAAGAAGCCATGACCGGTTTGTCAGCAGACGTGATTGAGGGAGAATTTTTGGACCCAAATGAGGAAGGATATATTTTAATTGGTGCGCTATATACCGAAGAGTATGCCTCAAACTTTGGTGATGTGTTTGAGACCGTCAGCAACATTAAGCCTGGTTCCACCGTCAGACTCACCAGTGGCCAGGTGAGCAAAGAGTTTATCGTGAAAGGAATTTTACAATCGAAAGTCGACGAGGTTTCGCTCAATACCTACATTCCCGAACGAGAGTTTCGTCGCTTGTTTGACCGTTTTGACCGCAATGCCGATCAGATAGTCATGCGCCTAGCCAAACCAGAAGACAACGCTCGAATCAAAGAAATTCTCATCGCCAACAACATTGACGATTTAGCTAAAATTCAAACCTACGAAGAAGGTAAGCCGAAATTCATCACTGATATTAAAAACACCTTCAACATTCTCGGTACTTTTATCGGCTCAATTGGGATTGTCGTCGCTTCGATCACTATCTCTATTATTATCTTTATAAATGCCCTCTCACGCAGAAGACAAATCGGCATCCTTAAGGCCATTGGGATTGACCGGCGGGCCATCGAGTTTGCTTATATTCTTCAAGCGGCTTTTTATGCCTTACTCGGCTCGGCGCTCGGTGTACTTTTGACTTATGGTTTCCTGATTGGCTTCTTTGAGAGAAATCCAATCAATTTTCCCTTCAGTGATGGAATCTTGGTCGCCGAACCAGTCGGTACAGCTTGGCGTTTCTTATCACTATTCCTGATTACACTTATTGCCGGCTTCTTACCAGCCTCACTGATTGTCAGACAAAACACTCTGAACTCAATTCTCGGACGTAACAAATAAAAAATTATTTTTATGGATATCATTACGGCAAAAAATATTACTCGCACCTTTGGTACCGGTCACCTCACTCAGACCGTACTTAAAGATGTCTCTGTAAACGTAAAACAAGGTGAATTTTTGGCTATTATGGGCAAATCAGGAGCTGGTAAATCCACTCTTATGTACCAACTCTCTGTCCTTGACGAACCGACAAGCGGCGAGATTTTCATTGACGGTATTAATGTCGTGTCCCTAGATAAAGAAGCCGCTACCACTTTTCGCCTCAATACTCTCGGCTATGTTTTTCAAGATTATGCGTTGGTCCCTGACTTGTCGGCCGAGGAGAACGTCATGCTCCCCTTGCTTATGCGCGGCAATACCTGGGAGGCAGCCCGCGAGTTGGCTAAAAAGGCGATTGACGACGTAGGACTAGCAGGCAAATACCCCAATCTTCCAGCTCAGCTTTCCGGCGGTGAACAGCAAAGAGTGGCGATTGCTAGAGCTCTGGCCGGCAAGCCAAAAATTCTTTTTGCTGACGAACCAACCGCCAACCTTGATAGCATTTCTGGACAAGCGATTATTGAATTGATTACTTCCTTAAACCAAGATTATGGCCAGACGGTAGTCATGGTCACTCATGAGCGAGAGTATGCCGAGAGCGCCAACCGCATTATTCAGATGGAAGATGGGCAGATTGTTGGAGAGGAAAAGCTCCGCTAATAGTCACTATCGAGCTTAATAAACTAAAGGCCGGCAACTTCGTTGCCGGCCTTTAGTTTATATAGTTTACCTCTCCTCCGTCTTCTCTACTTAAGCCAGTTTATTAGTCGCAGCCTCCAACACTTTAGTTGGATCAGCCACTGCCTCGTCTTCTTCTCGCTGCTTCTTGTAGGCATCTTGAATCTCTACCCCTTCCCGTTTCAGCAGGGCTTCATATTCTTCGCGCTCAAGTGTTTCGACTTCAGCTAGACGAATCGAGATAGCATCAAGAGCCTTGCGGTACTTCGTGATAATAGCCTTAGCTTTATCCTTACCTTCTTGAATGATGCGGTTTACCTCATCATCAATCGCCTTCGCGACCTGCGGTGAGTACCCACGATCTTCACTCATCCCGCCACCAATCATTCGCCCACCAGTTCCCTCAAGTGCCACTGGGCCGAGCTCACTCATACCGTATTTTGTCACCATATCGCGAGCCAGATTGGCTACCACCTGCAGGTCGTTACTTGGACCGGTCGTCAGATCACCGAAGACCGTCTCCTCAGTCACGTAACCGCCCAAGGTCATAGCGATATCATCGAGAAACTCTTTACGTGAATGCATCTTCCGATCTTCGTCCGGGAGCTTAAGCGTGTAGCCAGCAGCTCGCCCCCGAGAAATAACGGAAATCTTCTGGACCGGGTCAGCGTAGGGTAAGACAGACGCCACCAGTGCATGCCCCACTTCATGGTACGCCGTCACTAGTTTCTCACGCTTGCTTAGAACATGACTCTTGCGCTCTGGTCCGAGCATCACCTTTTCAATTGAACGAATAATATCAAATTGTCCCACTTTCTTGCGTAACTCTCGCGCCGCCAAGATAGCAGCCTCATTCATAAGGGAAGCTAAATCAGCGCCAGAAAAGCCGGGTGTTCGCATCGCCACGAGCTCTAGATTAACATCATCCTGCAGAGGCTTCTTGCGCGCGTGCACTTTGAGAATCTCCTCGCGGTCTTTACGGTCTGGTAGGTCAATAGTCACTCGGCGATCGAAGCGGCCAGGGCGCAGGAGCGCTGGGTCGAGCACATCAGGACGGTTGGTGGCTGCCATCACAATCACCTTGGCATTGGGTTCAAAGCCATCCATCTCAACCAGGATCTGGTTCAGGGTCTGCTCTCGCTCATCATTACCTCCACCGACGCCAGTACCACGAATGCGCCCAACCGCATCAATCTCATCAACGAAGATAATCGCTGGTGCGGCTTTCTTGGCCATGGAGAAAAGGTCACGCACTCTTGAGGCACCTACCCCCACGAACATCTCGACGAACTCAGAACCAGAAATTGAGAAGAAAGGTACTCCCGCTTCACCCGCTACCGCCCGTGCCAACAAAGTCTTACCGGTACCAGGTGCCCCCATCATCATTACACCCTTCGGTATCTCAGCTCCGATATCCAGAAACTTCTTCGGGTTCTTGAGGAAATCGACAATTTCTTCGAGCTCTTGCTTGGCTTCTTTGGCTCCCGCCACATCCTTAAAGGTCACCTTTTGGTTAGTGTCATTAGGATCAATCATCCGGGCCTTGCTGGTACCAAAATTAAGCGCTTGCATACCAGCTCCCTTGACTGAACGAGTGAAAAACCAAATCACTAGACCAAGAAACAAGAGCGGAAACAAAAATGGAGCAAACTGACCAAACCAGTAGCCAAAGCCAGTCTCCCGCTGCACATCAATCTTGACCTTAGACAACTCTTCGGCCGTCACCCCAAAATTGATTAGAGACTCCGACACCGAAGCATCAACCTCACGTTTGGCCTCGCCAGCCACTCTTGTCTCATCCGTGTAGTTAATTTCAAGTGCGGCACCGCGGACTATAATCTCCTTCACTTCACCCGCCTTCACCTGCGTCACCACCTCAGAGATGGACAACTCCTCTGGCGTTACTTTATTTTCGGTCAAATAGCTAAAAGCCAAAGACACAAAAACCAGCAACATAACAGTTGAGAGCATGTTGTTCCAAAAGTTCCCGGGACCAATCGGTACCTGCTTACGCATGTCTTTAAAATTAGGTAGATGATTAGTTTTCTTCTCCTCAGATGGAGCTTGAGGTTTCTTTTCTTCGTTGGTCTTAGACTCAGTGCTTACTTCCGAAGAAGTATCACCTACTGTCGTCTCGGCTTTTTCTTCATTTTCTGGTTTTGACATAATACGGTGCATTATACAAAAAAACCCAGAAATTACGAGCTTTTTGCTTAGTTCATGATTGCCGAAGAGTCTATTACCCTCTATAGTATGAGAAATCCTTATATGAGCAATTTGATTAGCAACAAAAAAGCTACTTTCGACTACGAAATTCTCGAACGCTTTGAAGCGGGCGTAGTTCTTAGTGGTGGCGAAGTGAAGGCTCTCCGAGCCGGTAAAGCCAGCCTAAACGGGGCCTACGTGATTATTCGCGGCGGCGAAGCGTACCTGGTCAACGCCTCGATTAGCCCCTACCAAGTGACTAACGCCCCTAAGAACTACGAACCGGATCACGCCCGCAAGTTACTTTTGAGCAAGAAAGAACTAGCCGAATTAGAACGCGGCAGCGAGCAAGAAGGATTGACAATAGTGGCTATTAAGTGGTATAATAATAAAAGGTATCTAAAGCTTGAGATCGGCCTCGCCCGCGGTAAAAAGAAAGCCGACAAGCGCGAAACCCTCAAAGCCCGTGACAACAAACGAGACATTGATAGAATCATGAAGAGTCAGTAAGTAGATTGAAAGAAATCACTGACTCCTTCGTCTACATAAATACACGATATTCCCGAGCACCTTTTAAGCTGCAACGTTGAAAGAGTCCTCTTTCCCAGCAAGCTTATAGAGTCTTTAATCTCCTCTTTCTTATTGAAAGGTGCTCGGGGATGCTAGGCATCGACGGTTAGCCTACCCATTGTGTGCAGTGTCGAAAGTGAGTGTGGATTCGTAAAAATACACTCAAAGTTACGTGCAAAGAATAGCGTAAAAAGTCCATACTTTTCAAGTATGAACTTCGCACCCGCTCTAGCGTAAATAACGCTTCGCCGGTTCGACATCAATCAGTATAATTTCTCATAATATTGATCTGGTGTAATAACATGAGGATAGGTTTGCTTCCAAGCTGTGGTTAGCAAAATGACATTCTACACAGCTCGAGTAAT
>JBGSWM010000010.1:0-4511 GCA_041752435.1 Minisyncoccia bacterium
AATCCGTACATGCCCATAGCACCAATCACTTCCTCATCATGCGGATTGTCATAGATCGCCTCAATAGCGATTTTGTCTCCGGGCAAAATAGGTATTTTAACTGGCCCCTGTTCAGTTTGCCAGGCATATTTTTCGCCCTCAGCCCGTTTGGTTTTATACTCCCTCTCTAGATTATCATTGATATAAACATTGAGTTGTTCGCCACCTTCCCAACCATGCAGATGCGCCCCGGCAAAGATAATTTCGCCCGCTGACGGGAAGGTATGGATACCAGGTTTCAGTGACTTCTCTTTATCTTGTCGAAAAGAAAAATTCTTAGTGTTAGGTGGTACCGTAAAAACAAAATCGTCTGAATCACACGAGACTTCTTCTTGCAGATACATAAGGTAAAATTCCACTGGCTCTGATCTTTGGCTCTTGGCCACCGCTTCAGTATGAAGACGAATACTGGCATAGACATTCTCATGCTCTTCTCCATCTCCGACTGGCGGGAGGGGATTATGAAACATCGCTAAAAAATCCAACCGCTCTCCCTTCTTGAGCAATACTCCTTGCGGGGAAGGGAATTCAACGTTTGGCTTATGCATATTATCCTGCCCGACAGTCAAAAGTACTTTGGGGTAAGGGTAAGGACAGATGTGTCCTGCCACTCCTGGTTGATAGAGGGTGATATGATGCACCACCGTCACCGGGGCATTGTGCAAAATAATTTCATAGCCCGTGACCCAGACATCTTCTTCTACAAAATAAGGTTCGGAATAAACCGTTTCATGATGCGAATCAGACATGAGTGAATCCCCATGGTTATGTTGATGGGGATGTAATTCTTTTATTTGTGTTGTCTGTAGTTCAATGTATTGCTTGTCTGCCATATCGACACGACCCGACAGATCATTGGCGGTCAGCGTCTTATTCCTGTTCGCCTGCGTAACCACAAGCGCTAATCCGATAAGTAAAAAACCGCAAACAACTAGCCATTTAAGGGACTTATCAGCAATAATTTTCATGTTATACATCCTACCTGAAAACTACTCTGAAGTTCAGTCTTGGACTAAATACCAGAAGTAGCATTACCCCAAGCTAAAGTCGCCAGGGCAGGGCATGCTGTGGTCTAATATTATTAGAATGGGTTGCTAGCACCACGCACCTCGAAGTGAAGATGTGGCCCAGTCGAACGGCCACTGTTACCAGTCGCACCGATAACCTGGCCTTGAGCGACATAAGCACCAACCCCGACATCATTTCGTGACATATGAGCATATAGAGTCTGAGCCCCGTTACTGTGTCTGATGACAATATATTGACCATAACCACCATTCCAACCAGAACTCTTTGACACAATAACTTCACCAGCCCCGGCGGAACGAATGTTTGTGCCGACCGAAGCCGCTAGGTCAATAGCATTGTAGCCATGGATGCCTTGAGTTTTAACTGAACCAGGCAGCGGATGGGTCAGCCAACCACCCGAGGAAGATCGTCCAGCAATCTTGGTCGGTGAAGCAGTGGCAGACGGAGCGATTTTTATCATTCCGCCCGGAATGACCAATTTCTCGCCCACAGTTAGTTCAGCACTGGATTCAATTTGATTGTAAGCCATGATTTCCTCCACTTCACCATCATATTTTTTGGCTATTGAAGCAATAGTGTCACCCTTCTTAATCACATGCTGTACTCCCGCGACCGGTAGGATAACCAAAGTCTGACCTTCTTGAATAGCGGTAGCGCGAGGCAGGTCATTAGCCCATAAAATAGTGTTGGCAGTGACTCCATACATTTCGGCGATGTGAGACAAAGTATCGCCAGCCCGTACGGTATAGACACTAATCTCACCAGTCAGTCCTCGTGAAGCAGCAATTACGTCTTCTCCCACTGGTCCAGCCGATACGAGTGTGTCTTCATTGACGAGAATCTCAGCGCCACCGCGACCACCTTGGGGGTTGGGGTTTTGGAGGGCAGAAAGCAGGGTTAGATCTATCACCGAACTAGATACCGCCACCTCGTTGGCGAGAGACACTTTGTGGTTGGCCGGACTAGAAAAAAAGCCTGAATGAAGGGTCAGTGGGAGGACAATAATCGCGGCAAAGACAACCCACTCCAAAGTGTTCCAGTGGCTGGGAAGGGCTTTTTCTGCGTTATCTGTAACCTGATCAATGAAATTTTCAGTTTGGCTTTGATCAGATGTTTTGTTGGTGCGTTTAATACTTAAAATTTTATGGACACGCCGCCTTTAGTCATTACGGTGATTCGGAAACAAAAAGTGCCACTCATGTGCACTCTTGGTGACCAACTTATTGGTTGGCTAAAAGTAATTGTACTAGACAAAGAGAGAAGGGCAATTGACGAATACACATTTATTCAGTTAGGGAAAAGTTGGCCAAATGAGCCTTTGGCCAGGCCCTTAGTTTTTGTCTTGACAAAGAAATTATTCTAATGTGAATTATTTAGCCTCGGTCGCTGACTGGTAAGTGATCAGCCGAATCAGTAGCAAAAACCTTTCATGTTATAGTGTTGTACTTATGACTTTGCATTTCCCGTATCTTGAAGGATTAAACGTTCAACAAAAAGAAGCGGTGCTTCATATTAAGGGACCACTCCTAATCTTGGCCGGGGCTGGATCAGGCAAAACTCGAGTCATCACTCACCGCATAGTTCATCTTATTCATAGTGGAGTGGCTCCACACAATATACTGGCTGTTACTTTCACCAATAAAGCCGCCAAAGAAATGCGTGAACGGGTCGAAAAGCTCACCAAAATATACCCTCCAAGCGAGCGGGCCGTCATTGATTCTGTACCGACAGTCACTACTTTTCACGCCCTGGGCGTCCGCTTATTACGCGAATTTCATGATGTCCTTGGCCTACCACGTCACTTCACTATCTACGACCGAAGCGATAGCCTAAAGGCCATCAAGCGAGCCCTCGAAGAGGCCAACTATAATCCCAAAGAATTTGAGCCCCGCAAAATCCTGGGCAAGATTTCCCGGGCCAAAGGAGACTCTATCTCGCGAACAGCCTTTGCTGACAGCGCTGATAAATTTCCCGATCAAGTGGCAGCGGTGGTGTGGGAGAAGTATGACGCCATTTTAACTACCGAGCACGCCCTTGATTTTGATGACCTCCTCGGCAAGACCTTGGTCCTCCTTAATCATCCGACGGTGCGCGAAGTCCTCCAAAAGCGATATCTCTATCTTCATATTGATGAATATCAGGACACCAACGAAGTGCAATTCAATCTCGCTAAGGCACTGTGTGGACCGGAGAAAAACCTTTGTGTGGTGGGTGATATTGATCAAAATATCTATTCTTGGCGCGGTGCTAATATCAAAAACGTCTTACAGTTTGAACGTGAGTTTCCTGGGGCCAAAACTATTCTTCTGGAGGAGAACTACCGCTCGACCAAGACTATCATTGCGGCTTCAAACGAGATCATTGCCAAAAACCGCAACCGGGTAGAGAAATCAGTTTTTACTAGTAACGACACGGGCGAAAAAATCAGCCTGTACGCGGCCATGACCGGGACCGATGAAGCAGAGTACATTGCCACTACAGCGAATCAACTGATTAGCGAGGGTAAGAACCCATCAGATATTGCTGTGCTGTATCGCACCAACTTTCAGTCACGGGCTCTTGAGGAAGCCTTTCTTAATTATTCCGTACCTTACCAGCTCTTGGGAACCAAATTCTTTGAGCGCAAGGAAGTTAAAGATGTCTTGTCTTATTTACGTCTAGCCCTCAACCCCGGTAGTGCGGCCGATTTAGTTCGTGTTATCAACGAACCAGCTCGAGGTATTGGCAAAGTCACCATGCTTAAGGTCGTAGAAGGGCGGCGCCAGGAACTGACCGGAGCGGCGGCCGAGAAGGTGTCTCGCTTTGATCAAATGATGATGGATATTGCTGACGAGGCCCGCACTAAGCCTTTATCGGAAACACTAAAATTTATTATTAAACGCACTGGCCTTGAGGTCGCGTTTAAAAAAGAGGGAACTGAAGAAGATCTATCCCGACTCGAAAACCTCCAAGAGCTAGTCTCGCTAGCCAAGCGTTACGACGAGACCGATCCTGAGGCCGCCGTCGAGCAGCTACTTGAAACCGCCGCACTGCAAAGCGATCAAGATGAACTTAAAGATAAGACCGAGCAGGACGCTGTCCGTCTGATGACCATTCATGCCGCTAAGGGCCTGGAGTTCCCGGTCGTCTTTATCACCGGCCTTGAGGAAGGACTGTTTCCGCATGAACGTCTCGACGAAGCAGCCGTCGATCACGAAGAGGAGAGACGGCTGTTTTATGTTGCCCTCACCCGCGCCGCCGAAAAAATCTACCTTTCCTATGCTCATCTCCGGACTATTTACGGTAGTCAACGAGTGAATATTCCCTCATCATTCCTCAACGATATCAGCACCAAACACATTGAAAGCACCAACCCCGGCGGTCGCGGCGAGTCTTCGGGCTACGAAACCACTATCTTTCTCGATTAAAATAGCTTGCTATTTATATCTAGTCTTGTATCCTCG
>JBGSWM010000011.1:0-8425 GCA_041752435.1 Minisyncoccia bacterium
ATAAAATATTGTGGCTTGCTTGGTGAGTTAAAAATATTAACGGCCGCAAGCTTCGCTTGCGGCCGTGCCGTGATGAAGTAGTGCCTCATTAGATTAGTTCATGGGAAAGAACAAGAGCCAGCTGTTTGATCACTGAATAGAGGGTTGGTTGTAAGTCAGCGGGCTCGGCGCACTGAGAAGACCTGCAAAAAGTATTTTCATATCAAAGAGTAGTCGTAAAAAACGTAAATTTGTACCAAAAACAGAGTAAATTAACGTTTATTCTGCCAAGAAACCGAAAATTTACACTGCCGTTATATATTTTTCACGATTATTAGTTATAAATCGTGAAAATTACCAAATTAACACACTTTTTCACGATTACCTCGACTTATCCGTGAAAGATCTGTTTGGAAGATCGGTATGTAGATAAACACTAAAGGCCGGAAAGCTTTGCTTTCCGGCCTTTAGTGTTACATCTTCTTGATTTGGTTACTCTATCCCTTCAAGCATCTTCATCACGGCTTCGTTAGTGAGTATCGAAGCGACGTAGGTGTCGATGTGATTGGGTCGCGGCTGTTTTTATACTTCTGAACAACTAAATCGTTAACTAATAAGTACCGTCTTCTTAATTTTGTTTAGGGATTAGTCACTTCAACTGTCTAAATTCACCAAGGTTAGATTATCTAGATTGAATGACGTTTGCGATGAAGGAACGCAAATCCTTTAGACGCTCTAAGATGAGCTCAAACTGAGCGAGGAAAGAATTCTGTGTACTTGAGGAAGTGAGGTACGAAGGGGTGGCGACTTGTAGGGCTACTGCTTCTCGGCCTAGTTTGTAGATATACACGTTTTCATCAATGCTATTTACTACGATAAGCGCGTGATAGTCTGGCATATAGCGGAATCTTCCGTAGGTTCCATTAGTCTGCGCTGCGGTGGGAGTCACTGTATTACCTAGGGCTGGAGTCTGGGTCGCCCAGGCCCAGGTATTGGTATTGAGGAGGAAGATATTTGCGCCTCCATTCCAACCAATCACATGATCACTGACTGGATCATACACAATACTATTCATTGGCTGCACTGCCCCCGCTCCAGTAGTGGTGCGTGAGACGGCGGGAATAGCCGCTGAGAGGTTTGAGATATCCCAAGAATAAACCCGTCCGGTCACTCCTGCGGCGCCGCCAACAGCTACTAGTAAACGGCTATTTTCATCCACCACTAGGTTGTAGTACGAGCTCCAAAATAGGTTGTTATCGTAGACTGTTTGTTTATCTAATTCGTTCGTAGAAGGATTGTAACGGGTGAGTTGCCCACGGCCTGACCAGGAGGTATTAGTTATAGGGTCGTAGGCTGAGTAGGCTGATTGTCCATTGACAGTGACATTGGGCTTGCCTCGTACCCATGAGTGTGACTCAAAATCAAAACAGTCGAGATTGAGACTGGGGACCTGTCCACTCGGCCAAGCACCACTACCGCCGAAGCTACAGAATTGATCGATTGAAGGCATGTATTGCAGGGCACCATAGGTGTGCCAAGAGGCCGGGTTACCATCGGGGGCGTACTGGGTGTCTACGGCCGGTGGATTGCTCGGTTCAGTAATTCTTTCCCAGGTAAAGGTGTCGACGTCAAAAGTGTAGATTTCATTTCCCGCGTAATCACCATGCCCGCCACCCCAGACGATGAGTCGGTTCCTTAGAGTGTCGTATGCGCCGCCGTTCCAGGCTTTCATGAGTGCGGGATAATTACCCCCAATCAAAGGTCCTACTACATCGCGAAGATGGGAGTCGGGCACCTCATACCAGTGTCCTGGGGTGAGATCAAGAATGGTTTGATTAAGAGGATCATCAGAAGATTCGGCGATAACTCTCACTGTCCGAGAAGCCTCCGTCGCCGCCAATCCTTCGGAATCTTCGACATTGTAATTGAGGGTGTACGTCCCGACTACCGACACATTCACCGAACCGCTGACATCAATGTCATTTGTCACATTACCATCCTCGGCGTCAGTGGCTGTCGCACCGGGATCAATAAAAGGATTTCCTTCTACTACTGTGATTTGATTTGCGCCAATGAGAGTTATCGTGGGGGCGGTGTTTGGTGCGCCTGGATCATCTATTATTACTTCCGAATCACGTGCGCCATACTCTACTCCTTGATTGTCCGATTCGTAGGCACCAATGTCAGGAGCGTCACCGGCGTAGCCGTCAGTAATAGTGGGAAGGATTTTTCCGGCATCAATGGCACTGGAGTTCACATGAAGTCTAAAGTCATTTCCGGCCGGATTTACTTGGACACCGAGGTTTACCTGAGGAGAAAAAATCGGTGCGTTTCTAAAGACGGTCTCGCCCTCGAGTAGTACGTCATTCTCGCCTTGCCAGCCTGAAGCTTGCCACTGCGCAAAAGAGGTCGAGAAGTGCCCACCAAACTGGAAGCGACCATCATAAATGTAGGCGTTGTGATCCCACGTCAAATTGGTAAAGGTGGAAGTATCGAGACGCATCACATCGAGTTCAGTGGTGTCTCCCGTAAACAGATTGTTGATGACATAAACGTCAGTTGGACAGCCACTGTTATTTGTCCAGGCTCGACCAGCATTGAGACTAGTGTTCTGCAAAATAAACACACCGTTGTTACAGTCTGCTTCGGGTTTTACTTTGAATGGTCCTCGAGTGGGAATAATATTGTAGATAATATTTTCAAACGCATAGCCTGGTCCATGTTGGACATATTGATAGCTGACGCCATCGCCAGTGTTGGTGATGAGATTTTCTCGGGCTACAACATTACGCAAACTAAAGTCCAGTTCTACCCCGTCGTCACCACCGTAGACGATATAGTTGTGGTGAATGTCGATACTCTTGGCCCGATCTGAGTGCCACAAACCTAAAGAGTCACCAAAGCCAGACAGGGTGTTGTAGGCCACCTCCACATTTTGGCCGACGACCACAATCCCTTCTTCGTTCCAGGTGTCGCTAGAGACATCACCAAAGACATTTGTACCTAAAACCACGTTGTCGACGATATATAGATCATTATGTCCCGGTCCAGTCCAACCGTTACCCTTGGCTTCGATACCGACGGTAACATTGTTGATATAGTTATTGCGAATCACATTACCAGTAGTTCCAGTATTCGGTGTGCCCCAATTGCGAACCACAATACCGCGTGAGGCCGATCTAATTTGTAGTCCCTCGAGGTTGATATAGTCACTTTCTTCAACGAAAATGGCGTCTATTCCGCCTGGGTCAATGATACTGGTGTGATCGGCTGCGCCGCGAATAGTAATCGGGTTATCGGCGGTACCTGATTTGCGGGTCACTCTAAACGTGCCGGAGTAGACACCAGGAGCGAGTAAAATCACCTGGCCCGGTAGGGCACTATTAAGGGCGGCCGTTAGCTCGGCCGCACTCGCTACGTTTACGGTATTACTTGGTGTGGCCGAGACTACCCGAGGAACAGCTTTAGTGCGAATGTTCAAAGTCTGGCTAGAGGTACCTTCTACTCCGTCTGGGTCTGCGACCGTCACTCGGACTTCGTAGAGGGTGTTTGGAGTTAGACCAAAAATCATTCCAGCAAAGGGAGCTGGAGATATTTCATGAGTACGGAACAGGTCTAGGGCTTGATACCAAATACTAGAACCAGCTTCACGGTATTCAACTACGGCTGCACTATCGTAATCGGTGTCACCACCAAAGGTTGGTAAGTAAAGGCTTATTGACTCGGTGGTGGCGCCATCTTCGGTTAGAGTGCCGAGACTGACTGGGCTAGAAGTTTCATTACTAGCGGGCAAAAACACGGGGCGTCCGGTGGAAACTTCTTTGGAATCATCGGGTGGAGTTGGTGGAGTGGGTATCGAAGGAGAACTTCCACCTCCGCCACCACCGCCCCGAGAATTTTTAACTATTACCTCGACCGTCCCGGTAGCAGTTTGCGTAGCATTCATACAAATAATGTTGTAGGTGGTTGTTTTGTATAGTCTGGGTGTGGTATAGGTACCTGAGGTAGTCATCTTTCCCCACGGAGTTTGGCAGAGTATGGCATTTGGTGCCGACCAGGCGATTTTAGTAGATTGACGTGGTTTTATAGTACTTGGTTCAGCGGAAGCATTTACTCTAAGAATATTTGTCGTTAAAGGGACAGTGGCATTAGGGTTACTATAGGGAGAATTGAGCACCATTCTATTCAGCGCCCCTCTCGTCAAAGGCCCTACAATACCGGTCTGACTAATCCCATTGGCTGCTTGGTAACGCTTGAGGGCCGCGACGGTCGCTGGTCCCATGATGGTGGTCTCATAGCCAAGCGCACCATCACCAAAGAGATTGACAGTGTAACCGTTTTGGTTGAGGTACTGTTGCAAGAGTTTCGCTTGCGGGTGATTCATGCCGGGGTGGAGGTCGACGGTGAAAAATGCACTGACTGGTAGGCTGGTAAAAGAAAAAAGTAAAATTATAACTAGAGTAAGTGAGCGAATGAAAGATAACATATATGTTATGTTAGCAGTTAAATCCCCCATAGGCTATAAAGGCGTTCTGTTCGGAGAGTGATTTTTGGTTAAGACAGACTACACTAAAGACCGCGGCCATAGGCCGCGGTCTTTAGTTTAATTGTAGCTGTAACTATTTCACCTCCTCAAGCATTTTCATCACCGCTTCGTTAGTGAGGACCGAAGCGACGTACGTGTAGACGCGCATCGGGTCAGCGTCCTTGTAGGCACTCAGAAGTTCTTTGACTTGAGCTTCCACTTTCTCTTGGTCTGGGGTGATCTTGTCGGTCTTGGCGATTTCATTAAGGACTAGTTGTAGACGCGCTCTTTTCTCGGCGGCTGGAGACCATTCAGCTTTTAGTTCATCGACGGTTTTCTTGATGTGAGACAGGTAGTCTTCGATCTTTAGATTGGAGCGACCAAGGTCTTCTTCCATCTGGGCAAACATCTGGTGAATTTCTGAGTCGATGAGGATTTGCGGTAGCTCGATGGTACTGCTGTCGATGATCGCATCAGTAATCTTGGCTCGGTGTGCGCCAGCGACTGCTTGGGCTTTCTCGATAGTGAGGTGTTCTTTGATTTTTGCTTTGAAGTCGGCAATATCTTTAAATTGGCCAGGTTGACCAAGGGTGGCGACTAGCTCATCTGTCAGTTCCGGTAGCGGAGTTTTTTCAGTCTCAAGTTCTGGTTCAGCCACTGTCTCAGGGGTTGGGAGGTCAGTGCCTGCCGCTGTCGCTTCGGCACGGGCTTTGGCTTTGGCCTGGATACGGTCGTACGCTTGCTTTTGTCGCAAGATCTCACTGATTTGCTTCTCGATGTCTTCGTCGGTTACCTCAGCAGACTCTTTCTTAGCATTAATTTCGGCGGCTAGCTTTTTGTAGTCACCGAGTTTGACTGGTGGCATGACAGCTACAGTCATAGTGAGACCAAGGGGGTTTCCTGGAGCAATCTTCGTGATTTCAATCTTGGGGTGACCAATCGGGTCGATTTTGTGTTCTTCCACAATGTGCGGATACATGTGTGAGATCGCTCGCTCCGCCATCTCAGAGAGGATGTTCATTTCACCAATATGCTTGACCAGCATAGCTTCAGGTACATGACCCTTGCGGAAGCCGTCTAGTTCAATATTGGCGCCGAGGGCTTTGATAGCAGCTTTGCGTTCATGTTCGAGCTCGGCAAAAGGAATCTCGCCCTCAATCTTTACTTGCGAATCAGGGAGCTTGGTAACGGTAAAAGCCTTTTTAAAATCAATATCATGGTGATGATGCTCATGATCGTGTGGATGTGTAGACATAGTAGCCGCTAGTGTACTCATATATAGAACTTTTGCAACGTGCGCTGGACAAAAATCCAGATATATATTACTTTCAGCCACAGTTCTTGACTATCCTGGTCAGAGCGATGCTGGTGAATTGAAAGGACAGTGACATGAACCCGACAAATTTTTCCATTGGGCAGAGCGCTCTATTCCAGGAGCTACGTGCAGAGCTCGAGAGTCTCACGCCTGAACAGATCAACAACACTCTTCCTGGCAACCCGTTGCCTCCAGGGGCGCAGATCGTCGGGGTCATGAGTGACACAGCCAGGGGCCTACTCACGCTTTATCGCTTGGCGAAGGCGAACGAAGCTCGCGCCCTGGTGGATCTTTATGATCCACGGCCGAAGGATGAGCGAACCGTTCGGACCACACTGGGGGAAGCCCAGCAGCGTTTGGAGCGGGCGCGCAAACTCTTTTTCCTAGAACTCGAGGCATTCATCACGGCCAACTCGGACATCAGTCATTGTGGACAACTGGAGGTGGGGTTTGGTCCGCACTTCGAATTCTATTGGCGGCCTGTTTGAACCAGGTGTTCGACTT
Source organism: Minisyncoccia bacterium (assembly GCA_041752435.1). Lineage (GTDB taxonomy): Bacteria > Patescibacteriota > Minisyncoccia > Phycocordibacterales > UBA918 > OLB19. The sequence continues at coordinate 6,324 of JBGSWM010000011.1, forward strand.
ACGGCTTATGTGGATCCGGCTCCCCCTTAAAGGGTGCCGTTTCGTTATTTACATAACTAACGTTGAGCTCCTTGCATATTTCTCTCAGCTACATGGAAAATGGTCTCGTCTAACTCATAACCAATGAAGATACCACCGCGCCGAACTACTGCTTGACCGAGAATGGCCGTACCCATGAAGGGATCCAGGACACAGTTACCTGGTTTGAAGTACAGATTTAGTACCAAGTTGATAAATTCGTCGGTAAAGGGGCAGGGGTGATCTTCACTCTTTGGGTAGGGCTGGTACGTCACTACTCCGTCCGGAGCGAAGTCAGTTTTTGTCTTGGTCAGGACTAGTCTGTGATGACAATTGGCATGCGCGTTACCCTGCGATTTGAAATCACTATTCCAACCATGGTCCGGCAAGAGAGCTCCGTTTTCACTCAAGACAAAATTAATATCTCGCCGCTGGAGCGAAAATCCAGCTTGGCGAAACATATCAGCCACTAGACTGGCAAGTTGGAGGTAGACGCCGTCTATCGCAACACTGTCAGCCACTTCGATGTAGAGCTGGCCGTCATCTTTCAGTACGCGGTAGCACTCGGCCAGGCAATTGCTCAGGCCAGTTTTGTATTCCTCAAGACCAAGGCTGTCGGCATTTGCGCCGTACTGTGTACCAATATTGTACGGCGGGGAAGTGACAATCAGGTCCACCGAGTCAGAGGCACATTCAGACATCACTGCCGAAGATTTGTTATAGAGATGGTAAGTGTTCATGATTGATTAGTTTCCGTTAATTACTCAGATAAAGGAAAGTCCCGGTTGTCAGGCCGGGACTTGAGCTGCAAGCCGCGATGATGGTCAGAACGATACCCTTTGCAGACTATGCTAACTAACACTACTGCTGTAACAAGAATATTACGAGCAACATCAGTCCAATATATATTCCTGCCAATGTGTTAATCGATTTTTTGATTTGTTCTTCTTCCAACTTTCTTACTCCATCCTTATTGTTGTGGCGAAACAAAAGGCGTAAGTTAGTCAAACCTATCGCATTGGCTAGACCAACAAACGCTGCCAATGTGAGTACAACGAAAATAAAGATGGTAAAGTCGTTATCGTGGCGGCTAATGCTAGCAGTAAGCGCAGTGCTGAGGCTAATCAAGCTGGCACAAAAGGTAGAGAGACCTGCACGATTTATGTAGGTATCTCCAACATTATGGTTGGTAAGCTTAACCGACAAAACCACCATCGTCATTGCAACTATGCCAAGTATGGACATCAGCGTTACAAGACGAAATCTCTTTTTAGGAAGTTCGGTCAGGGGTACTCCGTCAGTCACATTGTCGGACTTACTCTCGACCCGAGATTGAGGTGAGGCAAGTGCAGGCTCAGTCAAAAGGACAGTGGTCGTCACCTCTTGGCCACTCTGGTTCCGGTCGTACGACAGGTCCAGGGTGGCTGCCGACGTGACCGTCGCGTTGAGGCCGATTACGGAGAGCAGTACTGTCATCAGCAGTTGGTTCAAGAACTTCATAGGAGTCTCCTTAGTGTGTGGAGGTTGCGGGAGCGGGGGGAACAATACGCGATAACCATATCATCGTTTTTTTGCGTCAGGTACCAGAATGTCCTTTCATTGTCGGTTCCCCATCATAACGTGGATACTTTCTGACGAGACGGAATGGTATCCACTGCCAATCGACTACTTCTCCGTCCCGCACCCACCCAATCAAAACTGGTCCACATGCCTCTTCCCAGACAACCCTTCTCCAGCTTATGCACTCGTCACCGGTCACTATTTCACAGACAAATGCGTCAACTGTGCGTGTGGGGAAGTAGTCTCTTCCTTCACCATAGCCTCGACCAAAGAGAGGGCTACATCTTGGAAAGTTGACATGACTATGAAACTCAGCCTTATCAATTGACACAACTTTCCCAGTAATACAGTGAAGGAAAAGTTTATAGAGTTGATAAACAACCGAACAGATGCGATGTAGATTCCTGAAGATGTTCACGATTTTCTCCTGATGGGCTTTCAAAGACTGAAAGGTACCCCTTTCTTAAGACAACTTTTCTAAGGTATTATCACTTAGAAAATAATTATGGCAAAACAAGGATTTA
>JBGSWM010000012.1:0-7898 GCA_041752435.1 Minisyncoccia bacterium
TTGCCCAGACGCACCGCCCCGACACCGCCGGCCGTTCGCCCCATTTCGCGCACATCACTTTCCTTGAAGCGAATCGACTGTCCCTTTAGAGTCACGAGTGAAACATCATCGCCCTTGCCGACGAACCGAGCCGAGATGAGAGAGTCTTCCGGCTTAAGCGTAATAGCGATCAAACCACTGCGACGGACATCCTTAAAGGCACTGGCATCACACTTCTTGGCGACACCATTCTTGGTCACCATCATCAGACTCCAGTCACCGGTCCAGTCTTCCTTTCGCACCGCCAGGACAGAGGTCACACTCTCTTCGGCTGTCATGGAGAGGAAGTTCATGATTGACTTACCCTTGGTCGCTTTGCGCCCCTCTGGTATTTCATACATCTTACTCTGATAAACCTTACCTTTGTTGGTAAAGAAGAGTAAATCACTATGAGCCGAGGTGGTAAGCAGGGTTGTCACCACGTCTTCTTCTTTGGTATTGAGGTCAATGACGCCGACTCCTCCGCGCTTTTGCGTGCGGTACTCGTCTGGGTTGGTACGCTTGACGTAGCCTCCCTTGGTCAAAACCAGCACACTCTCATCGTCTGGTACCAAGTCTTCTTGTGACAGCTGCTTCACTCCCCCTTTCACAATCTTGGTGCGTCGATCATCACCATACTTTTCGGCCACCTCAAGTAGGTCGTCTTTTACGATCTTCATCATCTTGGCCTTACTCTTTAAAATAGACTCCAGTTCTTTAATCAGCTTTTGGATCTCAGCTAGCTCATCTTCAATCTTCTTACGCTCTAGACCAGCCAGTTTCTGGAGGCGCATATCGAGAATTGCCTGCGCTTGAATTGACGAGAACTTAAACTCTTTCATGAGAGCCGCGTGCGCGGTCGGAACATCTTTGGCAGCCCGGATAAGCTTAATTATCTTGTCGATATGATCAAGCGCCTTCTTCAGACCAAGCAAGATATGCTCACGATCTTGTGCCTTACGTAGATCATAAGCCGTCCGGCGACGAATCACTTCCGCGCGGTGTTTTACGTACTCCTGGAGAATAGTCTTCAGTGACAGAGTCTGGGGCACGCCATCGACGAGCGCCACCATGTTGTAGTGGAAAGTATCCTCGAGCTGAGTGTGCTTGTAGAGTTTATTCAAAACTGTCTGCGGTTGCGCCCCGACCTTGAGTTCAATCACAATCCGAATATCTGAAGTCGACTCATCACGCATATCACGAATACCTTCAATCTTCTTGTCGCGCACCAAATCAGCAATTTTTATCTGGAGATCGGCTTTGTTAACCCGGAAAGGAATAGACGTGATGACAATCGCAAAAGTCCCTCGCTTATCCTCCACAATCTCAGCTTCACCCCGCACCACCACTCCACCCCGGCCGTTGGCGTAGGCGTGGGCAATATCCTTTTGATTGAACGCAATTGCCCCTGTTGGAAAGTCTGGACCCTTAACAAAACCAAGCAAATCTTCCGTTGAAGCATCTGGGTTATCGATTAAGTGAGCGACGGCATTTGAGACTTCGCGCAGGTTGTGCGGAGGAATATTGGTCGCCATTCCAACCGCAATACCTAAGGAGCCCATCAGTAAGAGGTTTGGTACGGCCGCCGGCAAAACGACCGGTTCTTTCTTAGTCCCGTCGAAGTTGGGTGCCCAATCAACGGTATCCTTCTCGAGATCGCGGAGCATTTCTTCCGCCAGACGAGACATCTTAGCCTCAGTGTAGCGGTAAGCCGCTGCCGAGTCACCATCGATCGAACCAAAGTTACCTTGCCCGAGAACGAGTGGGTAGCGAGTCGAGAAATCTTGCGCCAACTTAACCATTGCTTCGTAGACCGAAGCGTCACCATGAGGATGGAGACTACCAAGAACGTCTCCCACTACCGTCGCTGACTTTTTGAATTTAGCACTGGCGGTTAGACCATTGAGACGCATCGAGTAGAGGATACGACGGTGCACCGGCTTCAAACCATCCCGGACATCAGGCAGGGCTCGGGCAGTGATCACGGACATGGCGTAGTTTAAGTACGCCTCTTCCATTTCGCTCGTGATGTCTTGGGCGACCACACCGCGTGGCTCGTGTTCTGGGGTTTCCGCAACTAATGTCTTTTTCGGCATAGAAATTTATCCTTTGGTTTCGTAAATAATGTGGGGATTATAGCATATTTCGCTACACTTTTTTAGCCTTACTCCCGCCCTCCGTTAGTTGAAGTTGCCTTGCTCGAGGTACTTATCAATACCTCCTGAAAAACTGGCTGGGTAGAAGTAGTCGCAACTATAGTTGAGCTGGAACTTTCCTGCCTTATCTGATTGATAGTCTCTGGTGATAATTGAAGATTTTGGGCATTGGTGCTGGTGGCTCCTGGCCCCGTCTCTGACTCAGTATTTGCTTCTAACTGATCAGTCGAAGTGGTCGCAAAGCTAGCCTTAGCCGCTGCCAACTGGTCTTTGAGCTGACCAAACAAGTTTGCAAAGGGAGCGCTCTTAGTTTCCTCAGCTGTGGTTTGAATTGAGACAGCAGGCATTTGTAGACTCGTAAAGCCCCACACCAAAGCCACTACGGCTGTAAAAACACCGGCCAGCAACATGGCGTAGTTATTGCGGACAGCTTTCGGCTTACTACGAATGTGACGTAAAAAAGAAATTAACATAAGAAACACATCCACCCCGACACCAAACCTGGCTACTTAAATCTTTAACACTCGCACCTCACCCTGCATCTCTGACAACTCCTTTTTCTTGATGGTTAACTTATCGATCTCCCCTTCACCTTCAGCGCCAATTTCTTTCAAGAAGGCCTTGAGGACTGGAGCGGTGTAGTGCATTGGAATCGTCAGCTTAGCCTCGAGCTTGACCGCCAACTTAGAGGCTGCTGGAACATCTAAGACATCCCCACCACCAATCGGCACAAAGAGAATATCAACATCACCAAACTCACCGAGAATCTTTGGATCAATTTCAATCGTACTGAGGGCACCCAAGAAAACCATATTAATTTCTTCAAGTCGTACCTGGTAGATAGTATTGTAGCGCTCCACCCCTTCATAGATAGTCTTAATACCGTAACCACGAGCGGTCACATTACCAAACTCATATTCGCCTGGCCCAGCCACCACAAACGGCTCCTTGGCCCCATGCGCCACCTGTTCCTCGCCGTTGAAGTCTGGGTGATTGAGGGAAATAAAAGCGATATCAGCGCCAAACTTAACGCCTGATAACTTTGATTCTTTGGCAATCGGGTTAAAGGCCAAAGTCGTATCGCCAAAGGATACTTTAAAAAACTGTCCACCGTGATATGTAATAACCATAATGGCATTAGTATACGACATTCTCGGGCGAAGCGGAAACGAGGACACTCTCGGCTTCTAATGGTGGTAATTTTGTTACTTCGCAAAAAAATGGCGAGCAAGGTACAAACTTTGTTTATATGAAAAATGAAAGAGCCTCCGTGCGAAAAAAATTCGCGCGGAGGCCTCAAGGTTTCAAGAGTTGAAATAGCCTGGGAGACTATTTCAAAGGACTCAAGTGGTCAAGAATCACTTCCTGACAGCCGACACACCCAGAGTGCCGTGGGGGGAGTCGTTCCAGTAGTAGGAGACGTAAAGACCCCTGGCATCGAAGCCGCCGACGCGGACACGGCTACCGCCCGAGTCGAGACTGGAGGTGGAGGTGCGGACATAGATGTTCGGAAGCAGGTAGGCGTTCCTGACGGCCCTGTAGGTCGTCACGCACCACGTCACTTCGGCGACGTTCGGCGTCACCTCATCGTCTGACAGCAGAGCCTGCTGCTCGTTCCAGTTCTTCGAAGTCGATTTCGGGACCGGCTCCTTGCGAAGCATGATCCAGCGGGTTTCGACCTTGTCGTTCTGGGCAAACGCCTGCTTAGGCATACCAGCCACCTTCCTTCGAGTAGAAGTAGTCCTTCTTGAGGCTGCGAACCTCGAGCAGGGACATGGGGCGGCTGGGTCCGGCGATCAGCATGTAGCCGTTGTCGCGGCACCACTCGAGCACCTCTTGCGAGGGCACGGTGTCGCCGAACTGCGAGAGCTGATCGTCCGTGTAGGCGACGCCCTTGCGCGACTTGGCGACTTCCTCAGGCGTGATGAAATCTGCGCCGAGAATGGACTCCGCAAGACCGTAGTCGGGCATCTTCGCTGTGAACCGCGCGATGCCAGCGATCAGATAGTCCTGCCACTCTTTCCCGCGACCGAAGAGTCGCTGGAGGCCATCCTTGTCGGGACTCACAAAGGTGAGCGCTTTGCGAGCGCCATCCTGCGTGAATCGGTTGTAGTGCCTGCGTTGATCAGAGGTGATCGAGTTCATCGTCATACTCCTTGGTTTTGCCCAACGCTGGGCGAGCGGCTTTCTCAGTATGAGACGAGCGTTCTAAGTCCTACATTAAGGCCCAAAACGCTCGTCTCATAAAAGTTTAGTTTTGAAAAGAACAGTGTTATATTATGGCACGAAAATGTGATACTTGTCAAACAAACTAAGGACTCAGTGAGCTGGACACATTGGCTTTTTGTGCTATATTTCCTGGACCGAAAGGTATTTATCAGTTCCTAGCGACACACGTTAACCCTGTACTGATGCTAACGGCCACGAGATACGGCAGTACAGACGCGTGTCGTCGGAATAATTTAGATTCATATAATATATGTCAGAAGTAACAACTGGCACTGAGGACATCGTAACTGGTGTCATGGGGACGTTTATTAGCAACACCCCCGCCGCCCCGAAGGAAGGTCATATTGTCGAAGGTACTGTCTCAGCTGTTGGCCGAGCACGGGTTTTCGTTGATATTCATCCTTTTGGTACTGGTCTCATCTACGGTCGTGAGTACATGAACGCCCGAGATATTCTCCGCAAGGTCTCTGTCGGCGACACCATCGCTGCCAAAGTGGTCATGGCTGAAAACGAAGACGGCTACATCGAACTTTCACTCAAGGAAGCTCGTCAAGCCCTCATCTGGGCTGATGCTGAAGAAGCCGTCAAGCGCGGCACTATCCTTAGCCTTCCAGTTAAGGAAGCCAACAAGGGTGGTCTTATCATCGAGTGGCAAGGTATCCAAGGCTTCCTTCCCGCTTCACAGCTGTCAGCTGACAACTACCCACGGGTAGCTGATGGCGACAAGGATAAGATCCTCTCCGCCCTCAACGAACTGATTGGCAAGAACCTTAGTGTTGTCATGATCACCGCTGATCAGAAGGAGCATAAGCTTATCTTCTCTGAGAAGGGTCTCCAAGAAAAAGAAGAAAAAGAAGAAAAAGTTGGCAAGTACGAAGTCGGTGATGTTCTCACTGGTGAAGTAACTGGCGCGGTTGATTTCGGTATCTTCGTCAAGGTAGAGCAAGGTCTTGAAGGCTTGGTGCACATATCAGAACTAGACTGGGGTCTAGTTGAGGACACTCGCACTCTTTACAAGGTCGGTGACCAGGTCAAGGTGAAGGTGATTGAAGTCAAGGATGACAAGATCTCTCTCTCCATCAAGCAGCTTAAGGAAAACCCTTGGATGGAAGCTAGTCGCAAGTACAAGAAGGACCAAATCGTCGACGCGGTAGTTATCAAATACAACCGTCACGGTGCCTTGGCCTCAATTGAGGAAGGTGTAGCTGGACTAGTTCACATTTCTGAGTTTGAGAAGGAAGAACAGCTCAAGGCGACCCTCTCACTCGGTAACGTCTATAAGTTCAAGATTACCCTCTTTGAACCAACCGAACAAAGAATGACTCTGTCATACACGGCTGCGAATACAGAAGCTAAATAAGTGAGCAAACGAGTAGCGAAGCTGCGACTATTGCGAACTTAGTCAGTCGCCTCACTACTTTTGAGTGTAACAACGAAAAAAGTAGTGGCGGCGAGCTGCATCTCTAAAGTACAAGCAAATGTGTAGCCTACTACTAGGACAAAACCACAGACGCAAAAAAATCGGCCAGCTGGCCGATTTTTTTGCGTCTGTGGTTTTAATTGCGTCCATTAAACTGATTCATCGCCTCATTTGGTCCTCTCTCAATAATCGTCTTCACTGCCACCTTTACTTCCTCTAGTACCTCAGCCAAAACTTTCTCTTCCCGACCGGTAAACTTCCCGAGAACAAAAGACGCTATCTTGTCTCCCTTTATTACCTTCATGGTGCCAGTAAAGAAGGTAGTTGGCGCCACCCCGATCCGCACCCGGACAAAATCAGTCGTACCAAGAGCCGAAATAATCGACTGCACCCCATTATGACCACCAGCCTGACGACCAACTGATACCTTAATCTGCCCAATCGGTAAGGCTGTCTCATCCTGCAAGACAATTAGTTGTTTAGCCTCGCCTTTAGGGACTAATTTGAGAGCCGCCTGGCCCGAATGATTCATAAAGGTCGTCGGATAAAGCAAATCCACTTCCGTGTCAGCAATTAGACCTTGACTGAGTAGACCATTTAAACGCGCGTTGGCGATCGGCTTAGTAAAGTTGTACTGAGCGACCAGAGCATCGGCTGCTAACCAGCCGACATTATGTCGTGTTTTTTCATATTCTTGACCGGGATTACCGAGCGCCACGATATAAAACATTTCCGTATTGTACACGATGCTACACGGCAAAACGAGCACACATTTTGTCATCATTTAATTTTCCATGTCTGCTTAGGCGACATAATTTTAGTTTTTTAGTCCACTATTTCAGTCTAAATTAAAATAATATAGAACCTTTTGCATAATTTTTGAGTGTAAGTTCCAGCGATTTGCTTACGGAAATAGCAAATCGGGAACTAAGTTCGAAATAATCGCTACTTCTCACAGAAGCGGTACACCTTGTCATTATTTCTTTCATAAAATCAGAAATAATTGTCAAGGTCTTGCGAATGCATGCACATGCATTCTCACTCATTTTCTCACTTATTGTTTTTCATTTTTATTCCAGTATAATAGTGACAACGTATAGCCTTACTTATGTTCTCTTCTACTCCACCAAACAATCAACCCGACACCATTGTTCCCGAGAGTGAAAAAGCTCCGACCCCAGTTCACACCGAAAGTACCTTCCTAGAAATCATTCGCTTCTCTATCATTGCCCTCCTCATCGTGGTGCCGGTCCGCATGTTTATCGCTCAGCCCTTTATTGTTTCGGGCGCTTCAATGGCGGAGACTTTCCATACCGGCGAGTACCTCATCGTTGATCAAGTATCATACTATTTCCACAAACCAGAACGGGGTGACGTAATCATCTTTCGCTACCCAAAAGACCCTGACAAATTCTTCATTAAGCGCGTCATTGGCCTACCTGGCGACACCGTCAAGATTGAGGACACTACTGTCACGATCTACAACGAAACCACTCCCGCAGGCTTTGTCCTTAACGAGCCTTATATAAAATCAATGCGTCCCGAAAGTAAAAAGGAGGAAACCTTGGGCGATCGTGAATACTTTGTCATGGGAGATAACCGTGACGAGAGTTCTGATTCGCGCATCTGGGGAGTCCTTCAAGAAGAGCGAATCATTGGCCGGGCCCTAGTTCGACTATTCCCATTTAGCAGCATTGATGTCCTGCCTGGCAAAGCTGAATTAGAGAGCGAAGTTATCAACCAATAATTTAAACTTCATAGGTGTATGAAATACTCAACTACTGATTTCCTCAAAGCCGCCACCCACACCGCAGAGCACTTTGGTTTCAAAACAGTAGAAAAATTGCGTAAAGACCCAGCCTGCAAAAACTGCGTCGCCGCCCTTGATCACACCATGAGTGAGGCTGACCAAAAATCAGACACTCATGGCGGCATATCCCTCAAGAGTATCCAGTCTTTTTGTGACGAAAAACTCCACGCTCTAAATGCGCCCGTTCTCCTCTACTCCACCGAAAGCGAGCCTGGTAGTGATAACACCAGCCTTACTCTCAATATTTTTAATGTCCCGAAGAGTA
>JBGSWM010000013.1:0-5906 GCA_041752435.1 Minisyncoccia bacterium
GTTCAGGTCATTGACAATTCAAGTAGCAATGGGAACATACACCCAAAGTTACAAAATCAACCAATTCATGCGATAAACGTCGCAAGGAGATCAAGATGGCAACTATGTTTCAAAGCTTGAGGAAGGTGGTTGGTGCAGCCAGTGATTTGCACTCAATCGCTAGCCTGGCTGGCGCAATCTTCACCGGTCACGATCCGGCGCCTGAGACCCCAATCAAGGTCAAGGGGATTGCCGGAATCTTTGGCTTCCGTGATGAGCGTGAATTCCTTGAGCTCCTCAACAAGCTCGAGAAAAACCATCCAGGCGCCCAAGCCTACATCACACAGTTCTGCAACTGGCACTACAACGCCGGCGCAGGAGCGAAGTGGGTGGAAAGGTTTTACGTCCGCTGGAAGATGAACCAGTTTCGGGCCGTGATCATTGACATGGCTGCTGATGTGGGCAAAGAAAAAGCCGCCATCAAGCAGACTATCACCGCTAAGCGCCCAAGAGGGACTGAGGTGGTGACGGTCATTGATCGCAAAACCTATCACCCCAACATCGACCGTGGACTGGACACACTGGAGCGGATGTATTTCATCATCTCTCTGGCGCCAACTCGCCAAGAAGGACTACGGGCTTGCCTGATGTACCTTCGAGGTGCTGGTGTACCAACGGTCGAAGGTGACACGGCGAAGAAGGCCCAGGAGTTCGTCGACTTCACCAAAGCCAAGGCCAAGGCTGGCTGGCGTGAGGCTGAAGCAAACGTCCGCACAACAGCCACCCAGCTCAAAACAATCAACCGTCGTCAACGGGACAATGAACCTTTGCGACACAAAATTCTCAACCTAATGAAGGGGATCAGAAATGACTGAAGACATTCTGGAAATCATCAAGAACGGCGGAGAGATCTCAGCACGCAAGCTTGATCACCTGCACAACGATCTGATGACCGCCTGGGTACTTTCGTTGTTCATCGTTGGCGTCATGCTGGTCATCAACGTGGCTGGGGGGAGGTTTGCGAACCACTTCGTCCTGATCGGCCTGAGCAGCTACCTGATGTGGCGACTGCTCGACTGGCGCCTTCTTACCCTGGTTGGCGGACTCGGTGGTGTACTGATGGCGTTCTGGGACAAAGACATCTCCCAAGGCGTCCCAGCCGCCATCATGACCTACCTCAAGGGCGTAGTAGTCGCGATCTTCGTGGTCGTGACGCTCGGCCTGCCGCTCTGCCGCATCGATTATGCCGGTCATGTCGACCAGTACTTCGGTCTGATGTTCGGCGTAGGTGTGTCAGCCATTGCCGCCTTAGTCATGGCCATGGTCAAAGGGGCGCTGAAGGTGATACCAACAGCTTTCTTTGGCATCGGCCTGATCATGATAGGCACCAGCCTCTGGAGCACGACGTCCGAAGGGGTCAGGGACACTCTGAATCCCTTCGGTGGCTCGTCTGCCCCAACGGGCAAGGGAGAGACCATCGAGGTGAAGGTGGTCCGGGGCGGGAAACCCCAGCACCACACCATGGGAGTGGACACAAACATCAAGTTTTTGTACATTCCCCAGAGCTCGCGCAGTTTCGGCTGCGCCACCCTCAACCCTGCCCTCAAGCAGATGATGGGGCACGCCGGCAAGTCCTTCGAGGATGTGCCGGGCCAACGCTGGACCATCAGACTTCGGACCGAAGTCAGGGTCAAGCTGCTTGACCTGATCGAGGCCGGAGTGATCACCGGCAAGCTTCCCTTCACCACCCAGGAAGAGACTGGGAGCTGCAAGGATGTTCTTTGAGGCAAGGGGCCACCAGCCCCAGCCTCACACCAGACCCGGTACGCCACAAGCGTCACCGGGTCTGTTTTATTTTAGACAGAGTAAGTCTGCTTCAACTAGCCAAAACGGCTTATAGTATTTTTCTATCGGAAAGCATCAGCACAAGCCGGGTCACCAGGAGCATTGGCGCAATCCAGCTCATCATTAAGAGAGAAGGTGCCAGCGGCAATGGTAAGGATAGTATAAGCAGAGAGCATAACTACTAAGCCAATAATACCAAAAGTAATATGCTTCTTGCCCTGCTCCCGAGCTTGGTCGGAGTCGGCGTTCATGATGTAGACGGCCGCACCGTAGACAAACACCAAGAGTGCGACGCCGGTCAGTAGGTAAATCAGCGGGAAGAGTAAGACTTCGTTTAGCTTGGCAACAAATTCGCCCGCTTCTTGCATGGCTAGTTCTTGGGCTGTCGGATCAGCGGCATAAGCGATAAGGGTTAACATCCGTATATTTTAGCACGCAGTTTACGGCCTTACCTCCTTAATACACAAAAGCCCCTGACGGGGGCTTTTGTGTATTAAGTAAACTTTTGAGCTTACAATTTTAACTACTTATTCTCCTATACCAGGAGCGACTGGGAGTGTGGTATCAAACTCCTCGTTTAATCCAGTACCCGCCACCAAGACATTGATGATTCCCCAGAAGACGAAAATCAAAAGAAAACCTGAGATAGCATAAATGATCAGCTGCTTACCCTTGTCCTTAGCCTCATCATTAGCCCCGCCAACAATAAAGTATTGGAACATTCCCCAGACGAACACTAAGAAACCGATACCGATTAGGAAAGGAATGATTACGGTATTGCCGAAATCAAGGATACTATCCATAAAGCCTTGTAATTCACCATCGGAATCCAGACCACGCTCTTGCGCTGACACCAAAAAAGGCAACAAAAACAGAGCAGTACTACTAGCAAATAATTGAATACGTCGCATACATCGGATTGATTAAAATGACTAAATATATAAACCTCTACTACGCCTCATTAATTATACACGAAATCCACCTTTTACACAGGCAAAATAAGCAGACTGTGTATAAACTAAACCCCAAATATGCCTCGGCGCAAGAGACCAACAATCCCCCAAATCGTGAACATAATCACCATCACCACCACCGCGACAATGGCCATCTGCTTGCCGTCAGCCCGCTTTTTTTCATCACCCGCACTGATCACCCAGGCATCAAATATCTTCCAGACCAAAACCACGAACACGACACCCACAATGGCGTAAATAAGGAGGTTAAAAATCTCGGCCAGGCCGTTGACTAATTCGGCAAAGGTAGTTGGTGTGGGCATAAGTATTTAGATTATTACTCCTCGACAAAGGCTCCGGCTAAATTCTCAACGATGGTCGCAATGGCGACCGAACCAAGAATAATCACTCCCCCGATAATAGCGTAGGTCAAAGAGCGAGTGGCTTGCTTCAACTGTTCAGGGTTACCCTGAGCCGTCACATACAAAAAACCTGAGTAGATAATGAAAAAGACGATAATCGGCACGGCGATAACTGTCACCACTCCAAGCAGAGCCACGAGCAACTCTTCAATGGAGTCGACTTTCAGCGGATTGCTTAAATTAATCGAGATTGGATCAGAGCCTTGCGGAGCGGCTAATGCCAAATTGACTGGCAGTACAAGCAGAGTCATCGTCAATAAAAATCTAGAGTAAACGGGCTTAAAAAATTGTAGTATTTGTGTCATAAGTTTAATAATAACCTGCTTCTAGACTTTTTAAAGCGTCACTAGTAGCAAAGCTAACCTGACTACGATCAGCGTTGACTTCACTAATATATCTGGCCAGGACCTCGTCTGACTTTTGCTGTCGGGGACTGAGCCAGCCGCGAGCTGTCGGCAGGGCTTGGTAAATCGCTCGCAAATAAATATCGTTGCTGCCGGCCAAAAGACTAGTGCGGTGAGTCGGGGCAAAATCAAGTGCTTCAGCAATAATCTTGGCATTGGTTTGTGAAGCTAGCTCTTGTCTGACGGTATAGGCACCAGTTTTGTTTTTAGCACTCCGCGGTACAGCTAAGCCATAAAAGCGAGCGTAGGTGCGTTTAGTGGTCGCCCCTGCCCCTTGTGGTACCGCGGCAATATCAAAACTGAGGTTAGGATTTCGACTCTCAATTTCTCTCGCTTCACTACCAAAGCCAAAATACAGGGCAAGTTGTTCACGCAAGAATAATTCACGATCTTCTGGCAATGACTTGTCCCAGGCATAGAGAGTATTAGGCACACTACTGAAGTTAGTGAAGAAAGTAGCTGCCGCTGAAAAAGGCCTGGTGGTCGACTGAGACGAAACCGATTCCTCCAGACGAATATCATAACTACGACCATCTTCAGTCACGAGTGCACTACCTCCCTGCAAGATAAGCATCGACAAAATAGCAAAGGAATTCTTCACATTGCTATACTCTCCCATCGCTATGCCGGACTGAGTGATGTTACGTGAGACGTCGCGAATAGTCAGCTTTGGCACCACCTCAGACACCACCTCCTCCCAAGTACTTGGTGCCACTATCAAATTATTGAAAGCAAACAAGTCACGATTCCAGTACATCATCAAGGGGTCAGCGACTATCGGATAGGCGTAAATACCGTCACTAAGGGCGAAAATATCTGCCCCATCAATATAGAGTGAACGGTAATCACGGGCAGGAAAAATGGTGTACGATACAGGCTCAAGACGGCTGCGGTTTTGCACTAATGATTCTTGCGAAATAAGCAGCAAATCTGGTGGAGTCCCATCAGCCAGGGCATTGGTGAAGGAGTCATCAAACTGATCTGGTGGCACGTAGCGATAAGAAACTTTTCGATAAGCCTCTTGTTTCTCTCCGAGATCACGCAGGAGTCGTACGACAGGTTCGGCGGGCAAAGTTCCCCAAATCATCACTGGCCCATTAATAATGGTCGCACCCGGCTCTGGCGCTGGTTTATAGAGCTTAAGCATTAGCAAGGCCCCGACCATCAAGAGACCAAAGATGACAATCAACGTGAGTTCAAAGGGTCGAAGTTTCATAGTGAGTTAAGCTTTGCGCACACTAAGTCCATAATGATGGTCACCGGCCGGAAACTCCCGCTCAAACACAAAATGTCCTGTCTCAGCCAAAGCAATAGCTGCTTCCTTAGTGAGGACATCAGCCGGTTGCGGCCCAGCTCCACCGAAAGATTCAGACCAATCAACAATATGAAGTAGTCCACCAGGGCGAAGCACTCGGCGCATTTCCTCTAAAGCTTGAGCCTTGAGCTGCAGCTGAAAAAGCGTATTGACCAAGATACCAGCATCTAGAGTACCAGCCGGGATCTTAATCCCACCCACCTCTTCAAGATCACACCAGACGGGCGAGACATTACTAAGACCGAGTAGACGGGCCTGATCACCAAGCTTGTCAACGAGCACCTTCTGTATCTCACAGGCGTAGACTCGACCACTAGGACCGACCGCACCCGTCAAAGCCTTGAGGAAAAAACCGCTCCCCGCACCAAAATCAGCCACTACGTCACCTTCTTTAAGTAAAAATTGTGAGGTAACAATTTCCGGAATAACAAACTTACCAGGTAGTGCAAAAGTCATGTCCTTATTATACACAAAAACTGCCTGAGGCAGTTTTTGTGTTGTGAACTATATTAAGTAAAACCAGGAGCCGTAGGCGACTAGGATTTTACTTATACAGACGCAATGTCGGTTTCGACCCCAGAGGGAGAAACCGACATATGCGGCCTGCCTTTTGAAATGCCTATACGAAAACCACACTCGCAATCGCATCCCCATCACGCATCTTCATGACACGCACCCCTTGGGTTTGGCGACCAAGGGTCGGGACATCCTTCAGTGGAAGCTTAATCACTTGCCCCTTTTGACTCATGATCACGAGCTCACCATCACCCCTCTCTTCTTCAGTCAAGACAATTCCACAAACCACTGGTCCGGTCTTAGTGGTCAGCTTCACTGTCTTAATACCAGAACCACCTCGCTTTTGTACCTTATATTCTTTGGTCGGCGTAGTCTTGCCATAGCCATGCTCAGTCACAACTAGAATTTCCGCTTTCTTATCTCCCTTCTCAATCACATCAGCCGAAACGACAAAGTCATCCTTGCCCAGACG
>JBGSWM010000014.1:0-2177 GCA_041752435.1 Minisyncoccia bacterium
TGCCCGAAGGCACCATGTGGTAGGTCGCTTGTAGCGCCTAGCCGTTCGGGACCACTGGCACCGGAGGATTTCCCCCCGACACCGGGCCCAAATAAAGGAAGGGCGCAGTGATCAAAGCGACCACGGCCACACCAACCAAGAATAGGGTCCTCATGACAAACTCCCAAACCGCGAGAGGATCCCGCGGACAGATGTAATGTATCACAACTTACATTAACCATGCTAGTGACCATAATTACAGAATTAAGTTGAGGTAAAACTCAACATTACCTGTTATAATATTTATATATGAAAATATTTTTTGCCGTTCTAGCTGCCTTAGTCGTCTTTTTAGCTATCTTGGGTTACCTACGCCGCGAGCGAGTTGAGGACAGAATGGATAACGCTGAAGACCGTATCGAAGCACGAGTCGATGTCCGCCAAGAAGCAAGAGTCGAATAAAGGTAGACAAAAGACGGATTCTGCTACTTTTAAGCAAGACAAAGTCCATCATCGAAAAATACCCTGGGCCAGCACAATTTTGGCTCAGGGTATTTTTAACTAGTTATTTGCTCTAGTAAATACTTTCTTTGTTTGTTACGGCAAAATTACTACTTCCCTAAAAGCCTATCCAGCACCTTAGTCAACTCAGGCAAGATGTACCTCTCCACTGCCTGACCATAGCCAAAGGCGTTGTAGTGAATACCATCAGATAGCTTATTGGCTGGATCTAAGAAAAGCTCAGCGGTTAAAAATGGAATGAGAATGAGGCCTTGCTCGGCCGCAATCTCTTCGTACATGTCGTCAAAATCACGCTTGTAGCCCAAACCAGCATTTAAGGGCGCCTGCATCTTAAGGAGAAGAATAACTGGTGGCTCGGCCGTTGACTTAAGGGTGTTAATAGTGCTGGTAATATTTTCTTTGGTATCAGACAAAGGTAAGGCACGTAAAGCGTCATTGCCACCAATCCCGATAATGACCACATCTGCTGCCTGACTACTAATAAACTCTGCTCGCTCTAAGTTGCCGCGGGTCGTCTCGCCGCTGACGCCAGAATTGATCACCTCGGCGTCATAGCCTAGTTCGAGCAAGGAGTCTTCGAGCTGGGCTGGGTAGCTCTCGCTTTCCGTCAGGCCGTAGCCGGCGGTGAGACTGTCACCAAAGGCGATAATCTTCACGGCGGCGGAGCGGTCGGCTTTTTCGGGGATATCAGAAATAACCCTATCGTTTGCGCTACTGCCGAGGAAAAACCAACCCAAGAAGATTAGTGCTATTAGAGCTAGAATTAATTTTATGAGTCCCCTATTCATATGACAAAAGTTCCCTCAGTGCCATTCTATCAGTTTTGTATAAATAGTAAGCAATACTAGCCACAAAGAAGATAATCAACCCAAGACCAAGCAGCAGCTCGATATCAATCAAGACGACGGAATCCAACTTGAGGAAGTAGAGACCAACCGCGGCGGCAACTGCGATGCCAATCAAATAAGCAAACACGGAAGCAATCAGCGTCAGTGAAATAGTCTCTAGGAGGTAGAACCAAAAGGTCTTTTGCTGACTTAGACCAAGAGCGCGCAGCCGGGCTCCTTCTCTCTGTCTTGAGGCGTAAGCCGAGACGACGAGCATGGCGATAAGCAAGGTGGCAATAAGAAGTGGCGGCAGTGTTACCACTAAAACCAAGGTCATCAGAGTACCAATAATTTGTACCAACAAGGGTCCAATACTCTGCGTCTCAATCAGCGAAACATTCGGCATGTTGGCCGCCAAGAACCGTCCCAACTCGGCTTGGCGCGGTGGCTCATAGTATGAATAGCCAAAGTAAATACCGGGAAACTGACCAATATCTTCCGGCGACAAAACGAAATAAAAGAAGGGCAGACCCGAGCGAGAGTCAGTACTACGCAGGCTCGTGACAGTCCCCTCGACATTAAATCCTTGAATAGAGAAAACTAATTTTGAACCCAACTCGATATTGGCTTGTTTGGCAAAGTCTTCGTCGACCGATATTTCACCAGACCTCCCTGCTGACCACACTCCAGCCACTATCGCTTCGCTTGAGAGGATGTCATTGCGAGCGGTGAGATTGAACTCCCGCCCCAGTTCTCGACTAACTTCAGGATTACCCCTATCTAGCTCATCCTGAATCCTAAGTTCGTCGATAGCAATAATCCGCGCGCGGATGTTGGAGAAAAGATCAA
>JBGSWM010000015.1:0-5845 GCA_041752435.1 Minisyncoccia bacterium
GCAAAAGCCTCTTCAGCCGTGAGGGCCCCGATAGCGATCACTGCAATCATCAATAATAAAGAGACAACATCGTACCGAAAACGACCTTTAATAAACAACACTAATGCCACAATCAAAACACAGACGATAGCAATCTGTTGCATTACTGGATTTCCAGTAATCGTTTCTATAAAATCCATAGTTAAATTGTACTACATCGACTCTACTCTTATTAATAAATAGCCCTCAAGAGACCTAAAACTGTGTATATTAAAGCTAGTCTCTCCTAAATCTACCAAATTGGGTGTATAATTTGAAAATGGAAAAAAATAATACTTTAATTTTGACTCTGATGGCACTGTTAGTAGGCGGAATCGTTGGCTATCTAATTGGTAGTTCACACTTCGGTCATAGTGACCATGGAAATATGATGATGGGAAATTATCGAAACGAAACAGGAATGGAGAATAGAATGATGGGAGGAATGCATGATATGCACAGCATGATGGTCGAGAGTGAGCGAGAATTCATAGAGGGAATGATTCCCCACCACCAGGAAGCAGTAGATACGGCCAAAGAAGTCATTGCTCGTGGCGCCACTACTCCCGCCATCAAAAGCTTGGTTGAGAATATAATCATCGCTCAAGAAAGTGAGATTGCGGATATGAAGGACTGGTATCAAACTTGGTACAACCAGAGCTACGTCGACAATGGTGAATATCAACCCATGATGCGGGACTTGAGTAATCTAAGCGGTAGTGAACTGGACCGAGTATTCCTTGAAGATATGATTATGCACCACATGGGAGCCATTATGATGGCAAGAAGTGTTGAACCCTATATTGAGCACGAAGAAATTAAACAACTAACCGACGATATAATAAGCTCACAGACCGCCGAAATTGAGCTGATGCGAGACATGTTGAAATCACTGTAAAAACATCCAGCTCGCTATCCCCGTGGCAAGCCGACGGGGCATTCTGGACGAACTAGTAAATTATAAAAAGGCCAAGCGAAGCTTGGCCTTTTTATAATTATTCTAGCTAAAAGCCCAACAACGCATCAGAGTAGCCCGAAAATGAACTGAGAATAATCGGTACCAAGACAGCTCCAGCCAATAATGGCAAGGCGACCATCAGAAGTGAGGACCACATAATAATCAGCAAATACTTTCTAGTCTTCTCCACTGAGACAAATATTTCCTCAAGCTTTCTGTCTTGGGCCGCTAGTCTTTCGGTTAGATTATTTTCCATTCCGACATTATATCACCACCAAAGTCAAAAAACTGTTTATATGCTAGGATGACCAGGCAAATAAGATGAAGCAAGAAAACCCTCAAAAATACGATCTAATTGTCATTGGTGGCGGACCATCGGGAATGATGGCCGCTGGCCGAGCCGCCGAGCGCGGAGCACGAGTGCTGCTACTGGAAAAGAATCCTGGTCTAGGCAAAAAACTGCTTATTACCGGTGGTGGACGTTGTAATGTCACCAATGCTGAATTTGATACTCGAATCCTACTCGCAAACTACAAAGCCAGTGACAAGTTCCTTTTTTCGCCTTTTGCCACTTTCGGTGTCAAAGAAACTTTGGATTTTTTTCACCACCGAGGAATGGTGACAAAAGTGGAGGAAAATAATCGCGTCTTCCCCGTCTCTAACCAAGCCGCTTCCGTTCATACAGTCATGACTAAGTATCTAGCTGACGGTACAGTAGAAACACTAATGAACGCCGAAGTAAAAAATCTACACGGCGAAGGATCCAAAATCACCAGCGTCGAACTCAGGGATGGCACTAACTTAACCGCGGGTAGTTATCTCATCGCCACTGGGGGTAAATCAAGACCGGAGACTGGCTCGACCGGCGATGGTTTTTTGTGGCTTAAGGCACTAGGTCACACGGTAATAGAACCGGACCCTTCACTGGTACCGATAAAACTAAAAGAAAAGTGGGTTAAGGCCTTGGCCGGACTAACTTTAGAAACAGTCAAGGTCAGCCTCTACCAAAATGGACAGAGATCCTTCAGCAAAAATGGTCGTGTTCTCTTTACCCATGTCGGAGTCAGCGGGCCAACGATTCTAAACATGAGCAAAGCGATTGGTGAGTTACTGGATTATGGACCAGTCACTCTGTCTCTTGATCTCTTCCCAGACCAAGACCATGGCACTCTAGACGATACTTTAATTAAGCTTTTTGTTGAAAATAATAATAAGCAATTTAAGAACTCGCTCTCCCCTTTCTTGCCCGCCAGCCTGGCCACGCAGATTATTACCCTTTCCACTATCTTGCCGGAAACCCAGTGCAACAGTATCACTAGAGACGAGCGCAAGGCGCTGGTTAAGCTGCTCAAAGATTTCAGCTTTTCTGTCGACAGTCTGCTTGGTACCGATAAAGCAATTGTCACCTCAGGGGGTATTGATCTAACTGAGGTGGATTTCAAAACTATGCAATCACGCAAGTATAATAATTTATACCTAGCTGGCGACATTCTTAATATCGACAGACCTTCAGGAGGCTATAGCCTACAGCTATGTTGGACCACTGGTTACGTAGCAGGAAATTCCATCTCCCTTGAATAACTAATCTTCCAAGTAGTGTGCGAATTCTAGATACGCTTCCCGGACTAACTCCGCCTCTCCCGGATCAATCAGACCTTGACTATATTTCTTTAAGACTAGGGCAATTTCCTTGCCAGCATAGCCTTTAGCCTCTAAATCTTCCGCTTTTTCTAAAACGGCATTATCAAATTCATCGCTGACCTTAAGGGCGTCACTAAACATTTTTTCAAAGGGGTGAGCCATAACTTTCGGAGTATATCACTTTAAACTAAGACCAGCACGCTTCGCGTGCTGGTCTTAGTTTAATTATCTTAATCCATGTCTAAGACCAGGCCACCCCAAGTAAAGTTCTTCGCCCCTAGACCAGCCCCAGTCTCAGGATGGTAATACTCGCGAAAGCCAGATTGTTCGATTAGTTTAAGGCTTTTTTGCTTAATCAACTCTGCCTCTACTAGATAACCATAACGCTTCAGCCCATGGTAGATAAACCAGTGCGGTGCGTGCCAGATTGAGCCCCGCCAAAAACCATTTTCTGGATCAAAGGCCACTTCGGTCTTGGCAGTTGTCACTACGCCATAATCAGTCCAAAAGTACTTAGGATTGAATAGATACTCCCGCACAAGAACCTCTGCCTCAGCTTGTGTCACAAAGCCTCCATAAAGTGGCATGAATATATTCCAGGTCAAGACAGCGATTGGAGTTGACTTTACTCGGTCGTAAGAAAAGAAAATATCGCCTTGCCGTAAATTAGTTAGAACATCCACTTGCACTTCCGCGGCCCTTTGAACATACTCTTTGGATTCTTCTGGATAGCCAATCAAGTGCGCAATTTCCGCCATCGCTACCAAATCTTCAGCATACAAGACATTAAAGGCAACATCAGCCACCCCAAAATGACTACTCATACATGAACTGGCAGAATAATCACAAACAGCAAACTGATGCAGTAAACCAAGTCGTTTATCCAAGTGCTCAGCTGGACTGTGCTGGGGTGGCAAACCTAGTGAATTATCAAAGCGAGGTGAATTATCTTCCCCTGATTCGTCAGGATTAATAATATAAACGAGCGACTCGTCAGTAAAAGTTCTCTCATTAGCTAGATAAGTAAAGTGTTGACGCAGTGCACCATAAAGCGATCGCAAAAATACAATATCCGGATCCTGCTTAAAAACCTTTAGTGCCGCGGTAGCTACTAGCGGTGGCTGAGTCTGGGAACTATTACCAGGCGTCTGCCAAGTTAGATTTATTTCTTCGCCACGACCTTCACGACCCCAGCTAGGTACCGGTAAGGGTTCCCCGGACTCATAATTCCAATTTATAATATGAGGAAACATTCCCGAAGCGGTCGGCCGACCCACCACGGCAGACAACTCCGCTTTGGCTTGCTTGAGATCAAATTTAGAGAGAAAGAAAGCATGAAAACAAGAGTCCCAGAGCCACTGAAAGGGATAAAGATCTGGAGCCGGCACAGTAAAGGTATGGCCATTAATCGTTTGGCGATTATTATTCATCAGGTCAGTGATCGCTTGTTCTAAATTCACCCCTCCATTATAGCTCGAGTAGTCACAAATAAAGTACCACTAGCTGAATAACCAAACATTATTTACATTTTGTCATTTCCTCTCTACAATTGATTAATCATGCCAGAATTGCCAGAGGTCGAGACCGTCCGACTACAGCTACTAAGTAAAATTAAAGGTAAGAAGATAGGCCAGGTTAAGGTTTACTACCGTAAGGGTGTAGGCAATAACGAGCAGTTTGAGGCGATTCTTAAAGGTAAAACAATCGAGTATATCGACCGAATTGGCAAACTGATGATCTTTAGCTTCACCAAGTCTCCAGACCTCTTCATACTCACTCACCTCAAGATGACAGGGCAGTTTTTCTTTGTCGACAAAAAGGGTGTTAGTGGCGGTGGTCACTCCCTGACCGCCGCTGACATCCGCGAACTGCCAGGCAAACATACCCGAGTCGAATTCACTTTTGCCGATGGTTCTCATCTGTACTTTAATGACATGCGAAAGTTTGGCTATCTCAAACTCGCTACCGCCGCAGAAGCGGCTACCGCCAGAGCTAAATATGGCCAGGAGCCGATTAGTACCCAGTTTGACCTCAACGACTTTACCGCTAAGCTCAAAAAAAGACGCACGCCGGTCAAGGCTGCTTTGCTCGACCAATCATTTGTCGCTGGCCTCGGTAATATATATGTCGATGAAGCTCTATTTAAGGCCGCCGTTAGACCGACTAGACGTGCCGATAAAGTTACTGGTAAAGAAGCCGCCTTAATCGCTTTTCATGGTGGAGAGGTAATGCGAAAATCTATCACCGTGGGCGGTACTACCTTTCAGCATTTTGTTGACACAGGGGGAGAGAACGGTAACTACACTGACTACCTCAAAGTCTTTGGTAAGCAAAATACTCCCTGCCAAAAGTGCGGCACTTTGATCAAAAAAATCCGCGTAGCTGGTCGCGGTACTCACTACTGCCCCACTTGCCAAAAGTAATTAACGTTCAGTCGGTAAAACGATTTGTTCTTGTGAACTGGCCGTCACCGGCAGACACTGCTGTGGCTCCACACCAATAATCCCCCACTTTACCTTCCCCCAACTTCTTTCGTGTAAATAATAGAAGAATATTTTAGCGGCAATATCTATCACTCCCACACTCGCCACTAAAGCCAAATCTCCGGTCACCACGTAGACCACCGTCATCGTCGTCGCCGAAGCAATCACTCGCCAGGTTACGCCTTTGAGAATACTGCGACTGTGAGTCTCTTGCATAATGAGAGTATTTTAGCACAGCCCTATCTGCCAATTTGGCGGTAAACCTCAGGCAAACTTAACAACTTGAGGCTGAGGTAGTAAGCTAGGCCAATGATAGAGACAGTGGAGAAAAGTTGGCAAAAAGTCTTGGCGGGAGAATTTTCTAAAGATTATTTCCAAAACCTAGAAAAGGTAGTTGCGAATGACTACAATAATCAGGTCGTCTTTCCCCCTAAAGACCATCTGTTTGAGGCTTTTAAACTCTGCCCCTACTCTAACGTCAAAGTAGTTATCCTCGGCCAAGACCCCTATCATGGCCAAGGACAGGCCCACGGATTAGCCTTTTCGGTACAATCAGGAGTCAAACACCCCCCATCACTAAGAAATATCTATAAAGAATTAACGGCGGACTTGGGCATAAAGCCACCCGAGTCAGGTAACCTAGAAGCCTGGGTCAAACAGGGTGTCCTCCTTCTAAACACCACCTTAACAGTCCTAGCCGGTCAACCAGGCTCACATCAAGGCTTGGGTTGGGAGACCTTTACCG
>JBGSWM010000016.1:0-4255 GCA_041752435.1 Minisyncoccia bacterium
ACTTGTAGAAATCAATAGTTTTTAATTTACAAAATTTAGTAACAAGTAAAAGTATAATCAGTCATTAAGTACGTATGACCAAAATTTTAGCCATCCAGTTTCGCCTAAATGAAAACACTATCGCTCAAGAACAGCGGAGTATTGTGCGTGAAATCGGCGATAATGCCGCGGTGAGTTTTTTGAGTGCGCTCGATAAAACAATCGACTGGAACTTTCCAGAAACCGTGATGGCTGAATATAGTGGGGTAGTACTTGGTGGTTCGGGTGATTTAGATTTTGATGGCAACCGAGCCGCGACCGATGAAGTAAGGCAAATATCTTTAGAGCTCTTGGGTCGACTACGGCCACTATTTACCTATCTCTTTGAGCACGATATTCCGACTCTCGGCATCTGTTATGGACATCAGATTCTCGGTGCTTTTGCCGGCGCCCAGGTGAAATATTCGCCCGAGCAAAAGAAGAGTCGTTCGCATGAAGTGAGGTTGATGGTAGACAAGAATGACTACTTTCTTTTTGCTGACCTACCAGAATCTTTCTTAGCCCACTATGGTCACAAAGATGTGCTGGATCGAGTTCCGGAGGGCGCCACCTTGCTCATGAGTGGCGGAAAAGAGTGTCAGGTGTCTGCCTTGCAATACAAGAAAAATATTTTTACCGTCCAGTTTCATCCCGAGCTTAATTATGGCGATATGATTGAGCGCATAAAAAACTCACCTGGTTATCTGCCAGAAGGAGTGACGGTCGATGAGATTTTTAAGGATGACCCCCACTCTAATCTTATTTTACAAAACTTCGGTAAATTTGTAGCTGCACATAATCAAGTATAGAAACAAAGACCTTGAGCCAAGGTAGTTAAAATTATTACTTTGGCTCAGGGTCTTTGCACCCTGTAGTAATTACCTCGTCGAGGTAAATGTTCTTCAACTGGAGGAAAAGAAAATGAGTGTTGTATGGCTTCATCGAGTTGAATCTGAGTTGTCCCAGGGTCCAGTAGAGCTGGCTGGCTTGGCCAGTAAGTCGCTGCGGGCGATTTGTTTGGCCCAGTCGGGTGATTTGGTTTGGGTCCCCGAAAGCATGCTGGGTCCAGCCCGGCGTTTGCAAGAGTACTACGCCTCACTCGGCTTTGGTGGCCGAGTGAGGCTGACCAGTGACTGGCCGACCACGCTGTTGGCTGAAGAAGGTCTCGATGTGCTCTACTTTGGACAGGCGGGGCATGAGTTGTGGCCTGACTCATCGCGGCTCTTGGCTTCACTGGAGCTGAACCATAAGAACAAGTTTCTGCAGTTGGCCTGCGATGGTGAACATCGACTGGTCAGACTGCCCACCTGTTTCTTCAATCAAGCGGAGATGCCTCCGTTTTTTCTAAGCTGCCTCCCCATGTATTTGGACCAGTTTTTGGCCTACCATCCAAAAATGGTAGTCAAAGCGGCTATTTCGGCCGGCGGCAAAGATGTGGTGATGGCATCAGGAATGGATGAGCTAATGCAAGTCATCCGAGGGCCACAATTTGCGGGTCGAGACTTTCAGATTCAGCAGTATCTGGAGGGGGCCGAGTTCTATGGGGTGCAGCAAGCCCATCGAAAGAATCTGGTCACTCGCCAGGTGATATTGGACACGCACTACGTTGGCGCCGACCCGTTGCAGCCTGAGGATCCTTTGAGCCAAAGGCTGCTGGAGTCCTCTGCGCGCCTGCGGAGTAGCATCGCTTGTGAAGGAGTGTCGGTCTTCAGTCTCGACTTCGCGGTCTTGCCCGAGGCGATGGGTGGAGGGGCGTATATCCTGGAGTGCAATCCGCGGTATGGTGCCACCTCCTACCCTTGGTTAGTGGCTTTGCGGCTTGGGGTTGACCCTCGTCACTGGGACTACCGGTACTACAAGCTCAAGCCCGGTCAGGATCCGATTGCTACTCTGGCACCTCACTCAATCACCAAAGACAATCCAACAGAGGGTACTCTGCTCATTGATTGGGGTGTCGAAGACGGTTCGGTCGGAGTGATGTTCTTGGGGAGGTCTGGGTTGAGACGACACTTGCATCAGATCTGCCAGCGTAAATTTGCCTAACTGAAGGCAAAGGCAAAGATGATTTTTGATGCCCCTCCGGGGGCATTTTCTTTTGGGAGTTTGTTTGTCTCTCTTTCTTTCTAGTTACTGAGTTCAATGGAGAGGAGGCTAAGGAGGAAGGGGGCGAGAGTAGACATAAAAATCTCAGAGCGACGCGGCAGGTCGCCAGAGATATTTCTTTCAAAGTTAAAGCCCGTTTCTTCCTCCATGGTGCTTTCTACATGAGATAAGCTGATAGCGCGCAGACTGCCAGTCCCATCCAGTGTATCGTCACCTCGGGTAACAATCATACCGATGACCCGACCGTCGCTATTGAGGACTGGTCCACCGGATGAACCTTCAGCCCCGACGACACTGCCGCGAATAGAGAAGACATCAGCCGTGTTTGAATTATAGGTATAGAGTTCAGAGATAGTGGTTGGGGCAGCTTTAGGGATTAGGGGTGTACTAGCACCATTTTTAATTAGATCAGTGGCGGGATAACCAGCAGCGGTCACGCCAGAGTTTCTGGCCCCGTTGGTGAGAAGTCTGGTCTCCACCGCCAGGGCAGGGAAGCGAGCTGGTAATGGTTCACCAGTCAAAGATTCATCTACATACAAAAGGGCGTAATCTCGCTCACCAGTACCGGTCGGGACAGCGGCATCGATAACCGCCGCGTTTTTCTGTACCCAGGCTGGAGGGATGTAGAGGAGGCTGGCACCATAAGCGATACTAGCGGGGTCGCCATGGCGAATGATGCAATCGGCCTCACCAAGCAAACTACTATCGCTTAGAAGCAAGAATTGGGCGACGTGGGCGTTGGTCATTATCACCCCATCACTGTGCACAAAGAAGCCGGTGCCGGTGGTGGTGCGGACATAGTTATCGGTCGTAAAGGTGCAGAAAATATTTACGAGGGCTTGCAGTGGATCGGTGGTATAGGTGCTAGCTGGTAGAGCTCCAGAGAGAGCAGCCTGCTGGAAGGGGAGACTGCGGCGCAAAATATCTGGGATGACTTCACCACCAAATAGTGAGGGTAGTCGGGTGATTGGTTCCTCCGGTATTGCTTCCTCAGTTACTATTACTACCTCAACATCTTCCTCGGGCAGCAGGGTGAGAATTCGATCAGCTAGATGATTAGTGAAACTAAGGTAGGCGACCAGCCCGGCGACGATTAAATCAGTGATAAATTGCATACTAGAAGTATAGCAAGCCAAACCTGGAATTTTGGCGCGGTTGGTGATAGATCATACAAACACATAGGCTGCTAGAGAAGTAACGGATGTTGAAACTGTCATCTACTGCTGTACAGCAGATGATATAATGAAGGAGTTATGTCACCCAAAAAGCTTGCACTCAAACTTAGAGAAGACGGCTATTCATATTCATATATTCAGGCTAAGACTAAGCTCTCAAAAAGTACCTTGTCTTACCTACTTAGAGCTGTTCCCTATAAACCTAATTTATTTACTGAGAAAACAATCGGAAAGGCTAGAACGCAGTCAAGTATGAGTAAGGCTAAAGCAAAGCTAGAGTCAGTCGAAGCAGCGAGAGATAAAGCAAGTAATGACATCGGGATTCTAACTAAGAGAGATCTGTTCATGTTGGGAATTGGATTATATATCGGTGAAGGAAGTAAAACGCAAGGTACAATTAGGGTAGTAAACGGAGACGTCAGAGTAATAAACTTATTTATTAAATGGTTAACTAGTTTTGATTACCCAAAGAGCAATCTTTCCATCCGGATCCATTTATATCTTGACTCAAACGTGACAGAAGCAGAATCGTACTGGGCAGAAAAAACCGGACTACAGCCAAGTCAGTTTCAAAGAGCTTATATTGACAAGCGAGTTCATAAGGATAGAAAGCGTAGCGGGACCCATCTTTATGGGACGGCCCACGTGACGGTTCGCTCTTTTAGTGATAAAAGGTTCGGGGTTGAGTTTTCACGTTTGATTGGCGCTTGGATGGAAGAAGTGCTAGAATAGCCGACGTAAACGTGATAATGCGAGCATAGTTTAGTGGTAAAACATCTGGCTTCCAACCAGAGGATGGGGGTTCGATTCCTCTTGCTCGCACAAAACGATACTTCAGCGTCCGTAAGGACGGAAGAAGGTCGCGCCGAAGGCGCGACAACAGACAGAAACCCTTGAAAGAGTCCCCCAGACTCTTTCAACTTCGCGACGAAATCACTGGGCGACGGTACGGAAACGTG
>JBGSWM010000017.1:0-4048 GCA_041752435.1 Minisyncoccia bacterium
AATTCCATTGTCTGGCACAAAACCAAGCTCAGTCGACAACTCATTGACTAACTCTTTACTTTGGTCACGTAGACTGACGCCGGTAAAGCGGTCGGTGGCACGCAATTCCTGCGGCCCCATAACTACAGCAGTTCTACCAATTTGCGTCTCAGTTGGCAAGAGTTCGATTTGAAAACTAAGAGTTTTTTGAACTCCTGCCCCCACGTCACCGACCGCCCAGCGAATCTGCTTGGAAACAGGGTTATACTCAACCGTACCATCTCCCTTAGAGGCATCGAGCCAAGAAACGTACTGTGGCAGATTAGTAGTCACTACCGCACCAGTCATATCGTTGCCGCCGGCTTGTGCGACTAGGGTCACAGTATAAGTGGTGGCCGAGCCAGCGACCGGTGGAATAGCTCCCTTGTCCTCAAATGGACCGTTGTCATAGCCAAGTTCGCTGCCAACGGTAGGCTTTGATGAATACTTGGCTTCGGCTTTGGTAATACCAATAAGTGAACCTTCGCCTTCTTCATTTTTATCCTCTTTACCCTTCACCGCCGCTTCTATCATAAAGGAGGCGGTGCGTTGGCCCGCGTCCGGTTTGACGGTGAAACTAAGCTCTCGAGTCTCACCCGCCTTTACTTCCTCGAGACTAGCAACCTCAGCAGCCGAGAAACGCAAAAGCCCGCGCGCGCTGTCATAAGCCCCTTCGCCACTTACGACCTGATCACCGCGAATCAGGTTACCACTGAGCTGGACGTCCAGTCGCACATCATAGAGAGTGATCTCCCGGGTATTCTTGAGAATAATTTTGACTACCGCTTCACCCTCCGGCTCGAGCACGACAGTCCCATCCTCATCACCATTAATCGAGATTATTGTCCCCGTAAATGGTTGCTCAATGACGTACGAGCTAGTGGCCTGCGCCAAGACTGAACCCATAATAAACTGATTATCTGGCTGCGGGTTACCAACGCGCACCTGGACCTCGCTAACTTCTCTCGCTTCACCCGCAATTCGTCCCCGCACCTTTATCTCAGTCAAACTACCAGCCGCCAAGGAATCAATCAGCCAACTGTTATTGCCATAGTTTGACTCAGGCTTAGCACTGACGAAGGTAAAGCTGTCGGGGTAGAGAGCGTTAATCAGAACGTCTGGTTGAGGGTTCGGTGAATTTGATTGAACAGCAATAGTTAATTCTAATTCTTCACCCGAAGAAACAGTTTCAGCATTAGTGATTTTAGTCACCACTGGTGAGGAACTTATCATCACCATTTGTGGCTCAGCGTCTTTATAAAAACGACCGTTAGAACCCTCGACGCGGTACTCTACTGCCACCTTGATTTCTTTCTGCTCATTTTCCTCACCGTAAAGAATAGCGCTAAACGGAGTATTGGTTATTTGACCAGGAGTGATATCGGGCAAATTGATTCTTTCTTCATACAGTTCCCGACCCCCCTCCTCCGGACTACGCGTACCGGGCGGATAGTTGATGATTAGAACTACCCCACTGATAGTGACGGAGTTTTGATTGGAAACACTAACCTGCATCTCGGCCGTATCACCACCCGCCACGGCCAAAGGAGCGTTGACAGTCAGTGAGATATTTTTGGCAGAAATTTGGTTGGAACCAAAAAATAAATAGACACTTGAGATACCGGCCGTCACGATAAAAAACAGCAAGCTAGCAAGCATAATCACGAGCCGATAGCGTCGTGGCTTTTTGGTTGCAGTTTCAGCTACCACTGACTCTTCTGGCAGGGGCTCGACTTGTTCCATCTCGGAGAGCGGAGCCTCAGGAGTTATCTCCGGTACGACTGATTCAGTAGCTCCTGGCCGCTTTGACGGAGTAACACCGCTCCAACCTCGCGAGACGTCAATCTCCCGCGGGGTCAAGCGGTGTCGCTCTAGTTCGCCAGCTTTGTGGCCACGATCATAAAGACGGCGCTTTAGTTCATCAATATTATCCTGATCCTTAATACCTGACATAGATAGCCCTAGTATATCACTGTCTCCCGTTTCCTTAGAGCTGGCTGTTTAAAGTAGCCTGACTAATGAGATTTTCCAGATTTTTTTGGTTGGCGGGATTGGCCAACTGATGCCAATTCATGGCCTCATTTGAGCCGAGTTCGAGGGGAATTTTTTGGCTGTCGATATAACCGAGAAGATTAAGAATTTTGATTTGGATACACAAATCCAGGAAAGCTCGCTCAGCTACTTCGCCAGTAACCAGCCGGAGGGTGGCGACACAAAAATCAAAGAGCTGCGGTGAGGCTTCTTCCCCATGAATAAACCGCCTGAGAGTTTTATAAATGCTTGCCACACTACCGCGAGCCTCCCGCGACATCGCTCGAGTGTAATCATTATCTTGCACTTCGACGCTGCCGATTTTCCAAGCCGCCTTACCTTTCACTAAAGACACTTTAATGTGAGAGAACTCCTGGAGAGCATAGCGCTGCCGGCTACGCTCTTCACGCACACTGCGAGCATCAGCATAGAGCATCCCCGCTTCGCGGGTAAAGAGACGGTAGGTTCGATCGGCGGTATTTCGGTCATACGCACCACAGACCAAAGCATCGGTTGTGTACGTGACGTAAGACATTAGAGTTTTTTGAGGGTCACGCGATACTGGTAATTTCCAGCTTTGATCTCATCACCAGAATTAACATCAAAGACAATACTAGTCGCCCCGACGGTCTTTTGGATCATATCTTTGAACTGCTCGATAATGACTTGCCCACCATCGGTGTTCTCGACGATAAGTTCGATGCGGTCTTGCGGCGCAAGGCCGGCAGCTTTGCGCCTTTCCTGCACTTCACGCATAAACTCCCGGGCGTCACCTTCGGCTTTTAACTCAGGAGTAATGTTCGTATCTAATTTCACAACTGTCGCTCCTTCATGGGTATGGTGAACAATTTCTTTTACATTTATCTCGTCCATGATTAACTCATCCATATAAGTAACAGAGGGGCTTTGCCAGTATATTTCAAGTTTCTTTAGTGGTTGTCTGACCTTTTTCCCTTCTTTAGTTCTTGCCTCTAGTGCAGAAGTCACTACTTTTCTCACTTCGTTCATATCTTCTATTAAGTGTCCTTCTACCGCCCCACCCTTTGGCCACGCGGCCAAGTGCACACTCTCGGCCTCACTTTCTTCGCGCACCGCCAGGTACAGATACTCAGCATAGAAAGGCATAGCTGGGGCCATCACTTTGGCTAGTTCCCGTAGCACATAGCGAAGCGTCCCTAGAGCTAAAGTTTTGTCGGACTCATCTTCACCCTTGAGTCTTTCGCGACTGCGACGCAAGTACCACACCGACACATCGTCAATCAGATCAGCTAAAGGTCTCGTCGCTTTATCAAGTTCGTAGTTTTGATAACCGGTCGTCGACTCAGCGATGAGCTGATTAAGGCGACTAACAATCCAGCGATCAAGCACATTTGGTGAATCAGCCTTGGCTTTGGTGCCGTCAGCAAACATCTCGTACATCGCGAGTACATTGTGTAGACGGCCAATGTTTTTGCGCTGCAACTCCAGAACTTCCTTCTCCGAGAAATTCAGATCTTCCGCTCGCATAATCGGCGAGGAGAGCAAGTAGTAGCGCATGGCATCCACCCCTACCCGGTCAGCCAGCTCCATCGGATCAGGATAATTACGCAGTGACTTACTCATCTTCTTGCCATCCTCAGCCAACACGAGACCGTTAACTATCACGTTTTCGTACGGTGACTTACCGAAGAGAGCCGTCCCGAGTACGATGAGCGAATAGAACCAGCCACGGGTCTGATCGAGACCTTCAGCAATAAACTGGGCTGGGTAATGCTCCTTGGCAAAAGTGTCAGTATCACAAGAGAACGGATAATGTTGCTGCCCATACGGCATCGCTCCACTTTCAAACCAACAGTCAAATACGTCCGGCACTCGCACCAAGGCCGTTCCATCTTCGTCGACAAGCTTTATGTCATCAATATAGGGGCGATGGTAGTCGAGTTCATAGAAGTCATTGTGCGGTAGCGGGGTAAATTCAATTTCTCTTACCTCAGCGTTTTTGAAGTAGCTATCAAACTGA
>JBGSWM010000018.1:0-7365 GCA_041752435.1 Minisyncoccia bacterium
TAGCCATCAAGTAGTTTGATTTTCCTAGCTGTAAAAAACTCTAGTTAAACCCCTATAATAAACATCCTTTATCTATCATCAATGATAGATAAATAAACATCAAGATAATCTACCTATCATCTATGATAAGTAGATTGCTGAAGAGATATAACTTTTCTATCTCATGAAACTTGTTGCTAATGGTTTACAGCAATACTAATACTAAAATTAGCAAAAAGTGTTATATTAAAATCTATTTATGGCTTTTAAAATCTCAACCGAGAAAACCCCAGCTGGTGACCAACCGCAAGCAATTGAAAAGCTGGTGCAGGGGATTAAGGCTGGTCACACCCACCAGACGCTTTTAGGTGTAACTGGTTCTGGTAAGACTTTCACGGCCGCCAATGTCATTCAAGCTATTCAAAAGCCAACACTAGTCATCTCTCATAATAAGACCTTGGCAGCGCAGTTGGCTCAGGAGTACCGAGACTTCTTTCCTGAAAATGCTGTGCATTACTTTGTCTCCTACTATGACTACTACCAGCCAGAGGCTTACATGCCAACCTCGGACACTTATATCGAAAAAGAGGCGCAGATTAACGAAGAAATTGATCGCCTGCGGCACGCTTCCACCCAAGCACTATTAACCCGGGATGACGTCATTATTGTCGCCTCTGTGTCTTGTATCTATGGTTTGGGAGCGCCCGCCGAGTATCTTAAGCGTCACCTCAAGCTCGAACGTGGCTACACAACGACCCGCGCCGAGATGCTCAGGACTCTCATCGGTATGTACTTCGAGCGCACACCGGCTGATTTGACTCCCGGACATTTCCGCGCCATCGGTAACACGATTGAAATAATGCCGACCAACGAACGTGTAGTCTACCGGCTTAACTTCACCGGCGATAAGGTAACAATGCTAACTAAGATAGACGCGGTCACGCGGGAGATTATTTCCGAACCAGAATCATTCTTCTTATTTCCTGCCAAGCACTTTGTGACCCCGGAAGATGAACGCAAGGTGGCCATTGCTGACATTCAAATAGAGCTTGATGAACAGCTCAAGAAGTTTAAAAAAGAAGGGAAGCTGCTTGAAGCTGAGCGGTTGCGTCGGCGCACTCAGCATGATCTCGCTTTGATGCGTGAAGTGGGCTACTGCAACGGTATTGAGAACTATTCTCGTCACTTTGACCGGCGGAAACCTGGCGAAGCACCCTACACACTACTCTCATATTTCCCTCATAAAGCTGATGGTACGCCTGATTTTCTCACCATCATTGACGAGTCTCACGTCACTATTCCGCAGATCAACGGGATGTTTGCTGGTGATCGCTCAAGAAAGGATACTTTGGTTGAACACGGCTTTCGTCTCCCCAGTGCGGTCGATAACCGACCACTAAAGTTTGCCGAGTTTGAGCTGAATATTGGACAGCGCATTTATACCTCAGCTACTCCCGGCAAATTTGAATACGCCAAACTCGAAGAAACCAAAGTGCCAATGGTAGAACAAATCATTCGACCGACCGGTTTAGTTGATCCAGAAATTGATATGCGACCAGTGACCGGTAAAGGTGAATATCCGGGGCAAGTTAAAGACTTTATTGAGGAAGCACAGAAGGTGATTGCCAGTGGTGCCCGGGTCCTTACTACCACCTTGACTAAAAAGATGGCCGAGGACTTAGCTGAGTTTCTCGAAGAGAAGGGGATTAAGACTAAGTATATCCATAGTGACGTTGAAACTATTGAGCGAATTGAGATTTTAACTGATTTTAGAAGGGGTAAATTTGATTGTTTGGTGGGAGTCAATCTTCTCCGCGAGGGACTAGACTTGCCTGAAGTGGAGCTGGTCGCAATTCTCGATGCTGATAAAGAAGGTTTTCTCCGGAGTGAAACTGCCCTCATCCAGACCATTGGCCGGGCGGCCCGTAATGTCCGCGGTCGAGTCGTTCTCTATGCCGATCAGATGACGAAGGCTCTGACGGCTGCTGTGGGCGAGACTAACCGGCGCCGAGCCATTCAAGTAGCTTATAACACCAAGCATGGTATCACCCCGACGACCATTGCTAAGGAAATTAAATCCATTGCTGATCAGATGAGAACTCAACACGACGAAACTGTCGATACTTTACTTAAAGTCGACGTCGCTTTGTTTAACGAAAATCCTAAGAAGTTAATGAAAGACAAGAAGCGGCAGATGGATGAAGCTGTCTCCATTCTTGATTTTGAGACAGCTGCGATTGTGCGCGACGAGATTAAGTACCTAGAAGGCTTAATCGCCGATAAGAAGGCGGGAAAAAAGACCAAGAAGCGTTAATAACTGCCAGGTAAAACTAATTCGTGCAAGGTATAATCTACCTTACATGGACAAACCGCTAAAAAAGCGTGCTCGCAAAGTGACGGTTAAAAAGGAAGCCTCGAAGTCACCTCGGGCGGTTTCAAAGACGGTACAAAAGTTAGTTTTAACTAAGAAAAGAAACGTCACTAAGGCTAAAAGGCCGGTTGAGGATACGGTGGTTACTTTGAAACCAATACTTAAAAAGAAGCCATCTACGGTTAAGAGATCAGTCAAAGTATCTAGGGAAGCCAGCCAAAGCGAGAGTGCAAAAAGTCGATTTGCCAGTGACGAATCAGTCAAATTAGTGACTGGTACAGTCAGTCAGAGATTGAAAGAGAAGGTAATAATCTATCAAGCTTGGTATGAGAGTAATTCCGATCGACTAGTAAGGCCTGTGGCGGCGACTTTTGCTTACGTTTTTATTTTCTTTGGGATTCTTTCCACCTTTATAATCGCCAGCGGTTTACCACTTAACAAAATTCCCTTTCTTGCCTCACTCGCTTGTGCACTCGATAATTGTGAACTACCGAGCAGTGACATGGCTGGTTCTACCTCGAGTCTTGGCGCGGCTCTGTTGACACCTAAAGTAGCATTTGTTTCCGGCGTCAATTTAATTAATGGTATTGATGCTGAGCTAGATGTAGAAGTTTACAGCGCGACTGAACATTCCCTTTCATATACAGCTAGAAGCACTGGGCAAACGAATGTCATTTTCGCCGATCGAAAGAAGGGAGAAAATATTTTTGTCTATAGATTGCCGACGACGACACTAGCTCCTGATGATTACAGCTTATCGCTACTAGCGACTACCGAAAATCTAAAATCTGAGTTCAAAGGACCAACTTTTACTATCCCTGGATCGCCCGCAAAGGTAGAGGTTGAACTAAGTTCATCTAGTTCTGCTCTGGCACCGGATAAACCTCTAGCCAAGGCTGATGAGGAACTAGTTATGACCGGGCTCTTGCTTAGTGATGGCACTAGCACCGATCAGTACTCGACCTCATCAACCGTGGATCTTAGTGCGAGCGAGACAGTAGAAAGTAGTCTAGAAGATCAAGTGAATATCGCTAAGTCAGTGTCTGCTATGGAAGATCCGCTGACCGTTTCTATTAAGTCAGGCGTTAGACTGGGGCAGTCGCAGATAGTAATTAATTCAGTCTTTGACTATTCTCGGTATGAACTTTTTCTGCGCCCACTAAATTCAACGCAGGCTATCTTTCTCGGTACGGCTACTGAAGCAAGCAAAGATTGGTTTTTCTGGTTTGAAGGACAAGAATTTCCGGCTGGCAACTACACCTTATTGGTGGTCGCCTACGATGGTGAAGAAGTAAAGGAGCAAGTTGAAATCGAATTTAGCAACGAAATTGATGTTAATAATTTAAATGAATCAAATGAGTATCAGGCGGAACTAGCTAAGGCAAAGTCCCTGCTCGCCGGTTCTAGCAGCTCCACTTTTGCCCTTAATCCTATCTTAGCTATTCGCTTTGCAACTGACACATCTAGTTTTGCCAAATCCATCTTGGACAGAGAAGCTGAAGCTGTAAACCGACTCCTCCAAGCCTACGCCTCGGCTTGGCAAACAGACAATGAACATCTTATGGCTCTCAGTGATAAAGCTATGGCTGATAAAACTAAAGAGTTATTAATTGCCTATAGTTTAGAGTCAGGTTTTGTTGAACCGTTGGTTAATCTTGAGCAAGAAATTAATAGCCTAATGTCTGAAGCAAAGTCTAAAGCCATCAAGGTTGAGAGTCTAAAAAAAGAAAGGACCGCCGAGGAGAGTAGTCTTGATACTGATGGTGACGGTCTACCTGACTTCGATGAATACATAATCTATCAAACAGATCCGCAAATGCAGGACACAGATAGCGATGGTGTTACCGATGGTGCGGAAGTTGCGCTGGGCTTTAACCCACTCTCTAGTCAGCCGCAAGCGGTTTTAAGCTTTGCTTCACCTCAAGACGCTTCCTACCGTGACGGAGAACTTCTCAACATTTCAGTCTTAGATCCACTTTTGGTCTATGAAGTTAATGCCGACACACCCAACATATTAGCTGAGATCAAGGGGCGCGGCCTGGCCAATAGCTATCTGACCTTGTACATTTTTGGCGAAACACAGCTAATTGCTCGGACTAAAACCGATGATCGCGGTGAATTTTCCTATACTTTAGACAAGACTCTGATTGACGGCGTCTACGAAATTTATGTAGCCCTAACAGATAATTATGGTGATGTCTTTGTTAGTAGTAATCCATATCTATTTACAAAGACAGCCGCCTTATTTAGTCCCGGCAAAACTAACTCGGCCAGTGTATTCGTTGCTAGCTCAGAAGTGTTTCCTCAAGCTAGCGAAAAGACTATGCCGGTGGCTATAGCCGTAATCGCCTTAGGTTTAATTTTACTTATCCTCAGACAGAGTCTGCGGGAAGATAGACGGCCGTCAATATCTGTGGGACTAAGTTAATTCAACGCTTTACTCTCTATAGACCTAAGCTCTTTACCTGGTTTGCATCTCTAGCCAGAGCCAGTATACTCAAGGTCTACATTAAATTTATGGCCAAAAAACCTGATAAAAAGACAAAAACTACTTGGGAGAACTCAGATTCTAGTATTTCTGGCGGCAAGATTGTCGTCCGTGGTGCTCGTACCCACAACCTAAAGAATATTTCTGTGGAAATGCCTCGTGGGAAAATGATTGCCATTACCGGACCGTCTGGATCAGGTAAATCTTCACTCGCTTTTGACACCATCTTTGCTGAAGGTCAAAGACGCTATGTGGAGTCGCTTTCGCCCTATGCGCGCCAGTTTTTAAACAAACTACAAAAACCAGACGTCGATGAAATATCTGGCCTGTCACCAGCTATTTCGATTGACCAGAAGTCTGCTTCGCGTAATCCGCGATCGACGGTCGCTACCATTACCGAGATCTACGATTACTTACGTATTCTCTATGCCCGGGTTGGTCAGCCATACTGTCTTGATGTTGATGTACCAATCCAAAAGCTGTCACAAGATGAAATTCTCAATATTGTGATTGACTCAATTGAGATGCGTGAGGTAAAAGAGGCAACAAAAAAACAATCACAGCAAGTGATGGGTATTGAAGTCTCCAAAGGTCGAGTATCGATTTTTTCACCAGTAGTAGTAGGGCGCAAAGGGGAATATTACCAGCTGCTCTACGATTTACTCGGCAAGGGCTTTGAGACGGTAAAAATTGATGGCGAGATAAAACAGCTACGCGAAAAAATTGTCCTCACCAAAACAAAGCGTCACGATATTGATGTTCTGATTGATGAAATCTACGTTAGTGAATTTACCGACGATCCAAAGGGCTCGCGCGAACGTTTGTCTGAGGCCGTCGAGATAGCCTTGCATGAGTCAGGGGGTCTCGTGAAGGTGGAAAGCCCAGATGGTAGCTTGCGCACACTTTCGGCTCGCTTTATCTGCCCGGTTGACGGTTCATCATTTCCTGAAGTAGAGCCACGTTTATTCTCTTTCAACTCGCCCTACGGAGCTTGTCCAGAATGTAATGGTCTTGGTGTGGTGGGTATTTTTCAGTCAGACGAATGTCCAGTTTGTAATGGAGCCAGACTTAGACCAGAAGCCCTTCGGGTCTATCTTGGTGGTGATGGTAAAAAGGATCTCGGTATCAACATCGTCGCTTTTACCGAAATGACAGTTACCGAGGCAAGTAAATTCATTGATGGTCTGAAGCTTAGTAAACAGCAACATGAAATTGCTTGGCCTGCCTTGCGCGAGATTATTGAGCGCCTGCAGTTTATGAACAATGTTGGTATCCAGTATTTAACCCTCAGTCGTCGGGCCAATACTCTCTCCGGTGGTGAAGCGCAGCGAATCAGGCTAGCCTCACAACTTGGCTCGGGCCTAGTAGGAGCTCTTTATGTTCTCGACGAGCCCACCATAGGTCTTCATCAGCGTGATAACGACCGACTCATACACACACTTTCTGAACTACGAGATCTCGGTAATACAATTGTTGTCGTCGAGCATGATGAAGATACTATCTATGCCTCTGACTACTTGATAGACATTGGGCCCGGAGCAGGTATTCATGGCGGGGAAGTGGTGGTCGCTGGTTATCTTGAGGAATTACTCTCGGCTAAAACCAATCCTTCAAAGTCTGTGACTCTAGACTACCTGCGAGGTGATAAGCAAATCGCTATACCCGAAAGACGAACCAACGATCGTGGGTCAATTAAAATCCGCGGTGGCAAAGCATTCAATATTAAAAATCTCAATGTTGATATTCCTCTCAGTAGACTTATCTGTGTGACTGGCGTGTCGGGCTCGGGTAAATCAACTTTTATGTATGAAATAGTTGATCGTAATCTTAAAGGCCGCTTGGATAAGAAATATCGTACGGCCAAGACCTACAATTGTAGTTCCTTTACCGGGACTGAGTATATTGGACTATCATGCTTGATAGACCAATCGCCAATTGGCCGCACGCCACGTAGTAACCCCGCCACCTACACGGGAGCTTTTGGTCATATCCGGGATTTGTTCGCCGCTAGCAGTGAGGCCCGGGCACGAGGCTGGAAACCTGGTCGGTTTAGTTTTAATGTTAAAGGTGGGCGCGGTGAAGCCTGCCAAGGAAATGGTGAAATAGCAGTGGAGATGCACTTTTTGCCAACTGTCTATGTGACTTGTGACGTCTGTGATGGTAAGCGTTTCACTAAGGAAACGCTTGAGATTACCTATCGAAAAAAGAATATCTATGAAGTGTTACACCTCACAATAGAAGAAGCTTACGAATTTTTCCAAGATGTACCCAGTATCGAAGAGAGACTGCGGACCCTTAAAGAGGTTGGTCTTGGCTACCTTGAACTTGGCCAAAGTGCCACCACCCTCTCTGGTGGAGAGGCCCAGCGGGTAAAAATTGCTTCCGAACTCTACAAACCACATACCCAGAAAACTCTTTATCTACTCGATGAGCCGACTATCGGTTTGCATTATGAAGATGTGAGAAATTTGATTGATATTTTGCAAAAGCTGGTCAGTCAGGGTAATACCGTTATGGTGATTGAACA
>JBGSWM010000019.1:0-2380 GCA_041752435.1 Minisyncoccia bacterium
TGCCAAATCAGTTTGATCAGTATCTTAAGATATAATCAGTCTATGATAATAGTTAACCTCAAAGGTGGAACCGGCAATCAGATGTTTCAGTATGCGCTGGGGCGCCAGCTGGCACTTAAAAATAATGATGTCCTAAAGCTAGATATTGGAGGTTTAGCTCGCGCTAATGTGGTTGGTGACATTTATCGCCCGTTTGCCCTGCAAGCCTTTAATATTATCAAGGACGTGGCGTCGCCCATGGAAGTGCATCAACTGAAGTATCCTTACGGCCCCATCTCTAAAGGCTGGCGTTATCTAAGTTTCAAACTGTCTCGCGACAAAAACACCTCTTTTCATCCGGCTGTCTTAAACTGGACTGGTGATATTTATCTCGACGGCTTCTGGCAATCCCCTCTCTATTTTGACGATATTAGAGATGTTCTGCTTAAGGAATTCACTTTGGCTAAACCCTTTAGTGGAGCGGGAGCGGCTTTGGCCGAACAGATCAAGCATTCTCCAGCGGTGGCGCTTCATGTCAGACGAGGCGACTATATCAAAAATCCCCGCGTGGAGCGTGAGTTTGGTCCCTGTTCCTTAGCTTTTTATAAAGCGGCGATGGCCGAGATAGAAAAAACTGTACCTAACCCCACCTACTTTGTCTTCTCGGATGATCTACCTTGGGTAAAGGAAAATTTACCAGTGGGCGATAGCGCGGTGTTTGTGAAAGGTGAAGGTATGACTGATGTTGAGGACTTGATGCTCATGAGCATGTGTCAGCACAAGATCATCGCCAACAGTAGCTTTAGCTGGTGGGGTGCCTGGCTTAATCAAAATCATCATAAGGTCGTGGTCGCGCCCACTCCCTGGTTTGACACCCAACCGTACGACAAAGACTTAATCCCCAAAGATTGG
This sequence comes from Minisyncoccia bacterium, assembly GCA_041752435.1. GTDB lineage: Bacteria > Patescibacteriota > Minisyncoccia > Phycocordibacterales > UBA918 > OLB19. Next base: position 892 of record JBGSWM010000019.1, read on the forward strand.
CTTCAACTACCTAAATAACCATGAGGAAGGTTGGACCTTCCTCATGGTCAATATTCAATCTCTAGGTGAGATCCGAGGTAAGTCAAACCTTTTCGGCTTCCTTTCTTATGCTGTCGTTTTTGTAGTAGTATATCTATATAGTTTATGACAAGTAATTCACCTTACCCGCTGGTTAGTATTCTCATGCTCACCTACAACCGAGCAAACTTTATTGGTGAGGCCATTGCTAGTGTGATAGCCCAAACCTACACCAATTTTGAGTTGATTATTATTGACGACGGCTCATCCGATGACACAGCGGCTGTGATTGAAAGCTTCAAAGACAGTCGTATTCACTACCAAAAACACGAGACTAACGCAGGCTTGCTAAAGCGGCGTCAGGAGAGTTTAGCCGCCGCCACAGGCACCTATGTCGCGGTTCTCGATAGTGATGATGTTTGGAGTGACCCAGATAAACTTAAAGAGCAAGTGACGTACCTAGAAAGTCATGAGCAGTGTGTTCTGGTCGGTACCTTCGTCACCCTAATAGATGAGGTGGACCGAATACTTGGCCAAAATACCTACGCCACCACCGACGAGTCAATACGCCAGCAAATTCTACTCCGCAACCAGTTCGCACATTCAAGTGTGGTAATGCGTCGCCAAGCACTGACCAAGACGGCTGGCTACCGCTACCAGCTCGCCGAAGACTTAGATCTCTTCCTCGCCCTAGGCACACACGGTGAGTTAGCGAACCTACCCTGGACAATGACTAGTTACCGTATTCATTCCAAGAGCGAGAGCGGTCGCCAAAGTGAGATGTATCGCTCAATTTTGACGATTATCAAGCCTTACTGTCAAAACTATCCCCATTACTATCTAGCTAGACTAAAGTATGGTCTTGCCCTACTCTTGAAGCCCTCTAGACGACCAATGAGAGGAGGTCAGATATAATATGAATAATTCCAACTTTATTTATGTCAGCTGAAAATCTCCCTACAAACCCTGGTTTTAACTATCAAGAAATAATCAGTCGCCACGAAGCAGAAAGGCTAGCGGCTGGAGTAGAGATGGTCACCGCTTTGGCTAATTTCGAAAGTACTTATTTTGACCTTAAAGATCTACCACCGCCAGAGGCTTTGCCAAAGATTGACCAATTACTAGCTGAGGCAATGTCTAATCTACCAACAGAATATCTGCCAGCTTGGGAGGAATTTTTACAATTGGTGAATACCCTCGAAAGCTTACCCCAGGACAAAGATCAGACCCCAGAAGAAAACACCCTTCGGGAAAAGACCAACTATGATATTAGTCGGATTATAGAAGACCCTGCTCTTTGTGGCTCAATTATGCAGCTTCATGGTCTTAACAAATTAAGACTCAAGTGCTTGTCTCTAGTTCGAAATGAGTTAAATGCTCCCCGACATCCTCTTCATTTAGATGCGGTCAGTCAGGAAATATTTGGTAGCCCATTAGCGTGGGATGATATTAAGGAATCACACGAACTAGC
>JBGSWM010000020.1:0-3848 GCA_041752435.1 Minisyncoccia bacterium
AAATACTGAATAGGGACGGCATTTTTGTTATGAACACAAAAGCCAAAATTAACCAGCCGACTAACATCAAGAAGCATATCGGAGCCGAATTCTTTGTTGAATTTTGGGAGGAGAGTTGGACTTATATAAAAACGGTAGTCGACGTTTTGCGTGAACCAGTGATTATCCTCGATAAGAATTGTAAGGTGCTAGCCGCCAATGAAGCTTTCTATGAACTTTTCCAGGTTGATCCAAAAGAGACTGAGGGTAAAGTCATCTACAAGCTGGGTAATGGACAATGGGACATTCCCGCCCTACGAAAACTATTAGTTGATATCTTACCAAAAAATACCTTCTTTAAAGGGTTTGAGGTAGAACATGATTTTCCTTCAATTGGTAAAAGAACCATTATTCTAAATGCTCGTCACATTTACTCACGTGATAAGACAACTTCAGAATTGTTTCCACCAATAATTATGATTGCGATGGAAGACGTTAGCGAACTGATGAATATTGCCAGTCGATTGGCTGATCACACCTATAAGCTAGAAAAAATCCTGACCTCACGGACGAAAAAATTGGAGTCAAAAATTTCTACCCTGGAGAAGGATATAAATAGCTTACGGAAGAAATAAACTAAAATTGTTAGTCTCTATTTAGAATTTTTACAAATGCCTTTGACAGTTACCTCCATTTCATCAATCTGGAAATCAGTGAGACCGAGTAGCTTTTTTATTTTTTCATCCGGGGCGGTGAAATGAATAACTTTTTCGCAATCAGTGCAGACGGCGTGATGGTGAGGGTGATGCTGGTATTCGTACAGGGTTTCAGTACCGCCAAAATTAAGGGTCTTGACCGTTCCGGCTGAGACAAATAGGTCCAGATTACGGTAGATAGTGGCTTTATCTATTTCTGGTAGTTTCCCATGAATAGAACTGGCGGACAGTGCTGCTTTAGCGTTTTCTAGAACACTAAGTATTTGTTCACGTTTTTTACTATAGCGCTTGGTCATATCCGGTCATTATAGCGCAGAACTAGATAATCGGTAGTTGAAGTGAAAATGAAAATCACCGCACGTTAATACGGACACAGACTAAGTCGTCGCCTTTTTGAAATAGGATTCAGGGCCGAAGACAGCGTCCCCGATCAGTGCGCCAAAATGCTTTGCGAAATTATTGCGCTGAATTACCAATTCAACAAAGCGTTTACCAGCTACTCCAGAGCTGCCCTGAATCAAAGCCGCCGTATCATCAGGCACATCTTTGAGTTGGGTGTGAAATGGCAAGTCGCCAAAGCGGGTCATTGTCACTCCAGGGGTAATATCACGCTTGGTGAGAGTGGTTTTGCAGTTACCGAAGTTGTCGATATGCCAGATAGCTTTTGGTAGGTCAGGGATATTTTCTAGTCCGTACGGCTCACTCGGTAGCGGATTACCCAAAAACATAAAAACTCCTGCGCGGGGAATAAAATCAAAACTGCGAAATTGAGTGTGGGGAATTTCCTCAGCCGCGGCTGCAGTGACATAGCCCGCTTGGAGCATGATGTTGGCAGCATTGTGCGTATCAAGGAGTAGTAAATCCTTAACAAGACCAAGTTCTTTCACTCCAGAGAGGACAAAGCCATCGACGGAAGCAATCACGAGAGTGTCGTGGTACCAAAAGTAGCCAAAGGGTGTACCATTCTCCCATTTTCGAGTGTGACCCCCGCGTGGGGCCACATTGACGAGGATTAGCCCCGGGCGACCCTCTGTCGCATCAAGTATATCGACCAATTGCATTCCCGCCTCAAGATCACTCTCTACTCCAACAAAGGAGATGCTGCTTTCAATCAGGGATCCGACTCGGCTTTCTTGGCGGCCGCGGGCATTGTCGTCCTTGCAGTCATTGATGATGGTGGTAAACATGATGGGGGAGTTAATAGTAATATCTAACCCTTTAAGCCTAGCAGACAAGCTGGGCAATGAAAAGCCTTGGGGTAGATAGGGCTTAAAAAGCAACGTCCCGCACAGGGCGGGACGGGGCAGAGGTCGTGGGTCAGGCTGCGGCAGCAGCCAGGCTCTGCAGAACTTCCTCGCTGATGTATTCGCCACTGTTGGGACAAGAATCTCCGGCTCGGAGATCATCTCTGTTCTCTAGCAAAACATGCGAAGCGCTTCGGTAGCCCGTCTGAGGGCTACCGTTGACATCAACGGGTTTACCGCAGTAGGAACAGAGATTTCGATGTATCCGTCCGATGTTGAGATCGGTTTTATGGGGCATGAAATAGCTCCAGAAGTTGGGTTGAACAAGCCACCGTCTTTATAGCACAGCCAAAGGCAAATTCAAGGCAAAGTAAAAGCCCCAATGGCTGAAAGGGGCTTTTACCAATTGTGATGGGAAATAGCGAGGAACGCTTTGTATTTCCACATAGCGTATTACCTCCGCTACCTAAATATTATATCACCCCAAAAATGAACCTGCCAAGGCAAAAAGTGTATATTGGTTTAAAACAAAAGACCGCGGCCATAGGCCGCGGTCTTTTGTATAACTTCACTCCTGACTACTTAACTGAATCCTTGAGAGCCTTAGCCGCGCGGAACTTTGGTACGCGCATTGCTGGGACCATTACAGTCTCACCAGTTCGTGGATTACGGGCCTCACGCTTAGCGCGAAGCTTAGCTTCGAAAATACCGAATCCAGCTACTGATACCGCAGTGCCATCTTTCATGGCGCCTTCGATGCTACTAAATACAGTGTCTACGGCTCGTTCAGCATCAGCCTTAGTTGAACCTAAAACTTCATGTACTTTGCTGATGATATCTGCTTTATTCATACGAATTTTGAGAGGATTATTTTATAGAGCGATTAAATTGAAATGTGTAGAGTCTTGTACTCATGCACTGCGCCGACTGTGTGGGCTTAGGAGTATTATATAGCAACGTTTATAAGCTGCCACGTCTTTATTTTGTTAATTACTGTGTTGTAATAATTTTAGGGTTTTTGCGACCAGTGCGTTTTAGCGCGCGTAACTGACTACTCGAGTCTCACGAATGACATGAACTTTGATCTCACCGGGGTAGCGCAAGCGCGCTTCAATAGTCGTCGCGATAGTGCGAGCGAGCGCATGCGCCTCAAAATCACTTATAGATTCAGGGTTAATCAAGACTCGTATTTCGCGCCCAGCGGCGATAGCAAAGGCTTTATCGACGCCATTTAAATCGGTGGCGATAGTCTCTAGATCAGATAGGCGCTTGATATAGTTTTCGATGGAATCACGTCTAGCTCCTGGTCGCCCACCCGAGATAGCATCGGCTACTTGGACTATGATTGACTCAGGTGTTTCGTAAGGATATTCCTCATGGTGGGCGCGCATAGCGAGAATAACTTTTTGATCAACACCATATTTCTCTAAGATACGGATACCAATCTCCACGTGAGTGCCGGCCACTTCATGACTCACGCATTTACCAATATCATGTAAGAGGGCACCCGCGCGCGCGATAGCTACATCCGCTCCGACTTCCTCAGCTATGATGGCAGCGATATGAGCCATCTCGACTGAATGCCATAGAACGTTTTGGCCGTAGCTAGTACGGAAGTGTAGTCGACCAAGGATCATGATGAGGTCAGGATGAAGGTTGGGGACGATGGCGTCATAGGCGGCTTTCTCGCCCATCTTGCGTACCGTGGTGGCCACTTCCTTGCGCGCCGTCTCCACCATCTCCTCGATCTTGGCTGGTTGAATCCGGCCATCTTTAAGTAGTCCTTCCATGGCTACCTTAGCAATTTCCCGACGAATCGGGTCAAATGATGAGAGCACAATATAACCGGGTGTTACGTCGATAAGTACATCAACGCCAGTTGCACGCTCAAAAGCTCGGACATTACGTC
>JBGSWM010000021.1:0-2110 GCA_041752435.1 Minisyncoccia bacterium
TGTCGTGGCTTCCCGTCCAAGAAGGATCGGCTTGATCTTTGAGTGAGGGCACCGTCACTAATTCAACCTCTGGCTTTTCAAAGACTGTGGCCAATTGGTTAACGGCAGAGGAAACCGAATGCCGTCCAAGCCAAAATGATGCCAGGCCGACCAAAATCATGAGGCTAGTGAAGAATATCTGGTCATCAGCTAGCCAAGACTTGAGTTTTTCCCTCATATGTCGTATACTCCCCAAGTTAAATTCATAGTAATTATTATATAGTATGGCAACCAAAAAAGCCGCGGGTACCGCTAAAAACCTGCGTGATTCACAACCAAAATACCTCGGGGTAAAAAAGACCGCTGGTCAAGCAGTCAAGACTGGTGAAATCATCATCCGTCAACGCGGGACTAAAATCGAAGCTGGCAAAGGTGTCCGCATCGGCAAGGACCACACTCTCTATGCCGCCAACCCAGGCGTTGTAGCTTTCCGCAACATCCGCAAGACTCGCTTCAACGGTAACGTTGTTAGTAAGAAAGCGGTCGATGTTGTCGCGGCAGCCTAAATTCTCCTTTCTAAGTAAAACAAAAACAGCGTCGGTCTAGCCGACGCTGTTTTCGTTTTGTTACCTTCCCCAACGGAGGTAAGCATCACCTATCTAGCAATGGTCACTGACTCGATCACGACTGGCTCATTCGGCATGTCGTTGGCATTGGTTTCTGTCTGACCAATAGCATCAATCACGTCCATACCAGTCAAAATACGTCCAAACACTGGGTGCTTAGAAGACAGTGGCGGTTTGTTGAAGTCCAGATTAGTATTATCAGCTAAGTTGATGAAGAACTGACTACCACCACTTTCTGGACCGGAGTTGGCCATCGAAATAGTTCCCCGCACATTTGTGAGGTACTCGCCAACCACGTGCTCATCAGGAATACTATAGCCAGGACCACCTGTACCATAGCGAATATATTCTTCGGTCTTAGTGATTGGATCTCCACCCTGAATCATGAAGCCTTCAATTACCCGATGAAACTTAACTCCATCATAAAATCCTTCTTCCGCTAGTTTGATAAAATTATCGGTTGTAATTGGCATTGTATCCGCAAACAACTCAAGAGCAAAAGTGCCGCTGTTGGTAACGACTGTCGCCACTGGGTTATCTTCGTTTGTCATATCTACTTGATAAGCTTCTAATTCTTCAGCTATTAATGGAGCCTCTAGTCGTCCGGTGGTATCAGTCGCTGCCTCTCTATTAGTATCCTTTGGCCCGAGCCACCAAGACAACAGAAAAACAAGACCAAGTGACAAAACAATTACTGTTATCACTGTAATAACGTTACTTTTGTTTAACATGACAATAATAATTATAATTTAACTTTCGCCACCACCTCAATTGGTAAACTAAGCACTTCTGACCCAGCCTGCAAACTTACACGATGCTGCCCCAGCGACTTTATTGGCTCTTTGATAATTATATGCTCCGAGGAAAGCATTAAGCCACGCAGTGATGCTGCCGCTACCACATCCTTGGCGTGAACACCCTGGAAGAGGTGACCTTGTTCGTTGGCTTCCATCAAAATAGCCAGAGGTGACGCTACACAGGCGGCTACAATTTCTTTCGCCTCAAGGTTCTCTTTGGTAATCGACTCACTGCTCTTCTTTCTTTTCTCCTCAATTCGCTTTACGTTCGCTGGTGTGGCTGGTTCGGCATCTTTTTGTGGAATCAGCTTATTTTGGGCGTAGCCATCAGGCACTTCTTTGATTTCAAATCGCTTACCAATCTTGGCGACATCACGCAGTAAAATTACTTTCATACATTTAATTTGGCTAACAAACTCTTAACCCAGGCATCATAACAATTATTACTCCGGCAAGCCAATCTGGACCTCAGTCTGACTAACTACTTCCCGTCCAGCCAGGAAGTCCAAGGCGGCCTCTAGCTGTGGATCGATCTCATTTGTTCGGTCCTCAAACGTGCGCTTAATAACATAGTCAGGTTTTAGGCCACCGTCTGAGATAGAGAGGCCGTTTGGCGTAAACCAACGAGCGATGGTTTCCTTCAGAGCTGAACCGTCTGGCATATCGATCAATTCCTGGACTGAACCTTTACCAAAAGTATCTACCCCA
>JBGSWM010000022.1:0-8854 GCA_041752435.1 Minisyncoccia bacterium
TTTGAAATGCTCGGTAACTGGTCTTTGGGCGATTACTTCAAGGCCGAGCAACTTCGCTGGTTTTTTACTTTTCTGGTTGATGAGATAGGTCTTGATCCAGCGCGCATTTACGTCACTGTTTTTGCTGGGGACGAGTCTCTCGGCATTCCTAAAGACGAAGAGTCAGTCAAGATTTGGCAGGAACTATTTAAAGAGCGAGGTATTGAAGCTAAAGACGTTCATATCGGCAGTGAAGAGGCTGGCTACGAAGTCGGGATGCAGGGCGGTCGTATCTTTTACTATGACGCTTCCAAGAACTGGTGGAGTCGCTCGGGTAAGCCAGAGAATATGCCAGTCGGTGAGATTGGTGGGCCAGATAGCGAGGTCTTTTATGACTTTGGTCCCGAGAAGGCCACCCATGAGGTCTATGGCAAACAAGCAGCCCACCCTAATAGTGATTCGGGTCAATTCCTAGAAATTGGTAACTCAGTCTTTATTGAGTACATCAAACAAGCTGACGGCTCCTTTACCAAGCTACCGCAGAGCAATGTCGACTTCGGTGGTGGTCTTGAACGCATTGCCGCTGCTAACCTAGGTGATCCAGATGTCTTTAAAGTTGACCTGCTCTGGCGAGTGGTTGAAAAAATTCAAAAGCTTAGTGGCCAACGATACGAAAACGACTTGGTGGCTTTTCGAGTTATTACTGACCATATCCGAGGCGCGGTTTTCTTGATTGGAGACGGTGTCATCCCCGGCAACACTGACCAATCATACTTCGTCCGTCGCCTGCTCAGGCGAGCGGTTCGTTACGCTGATAAGCTAGCTATACCAGCCGGGCAGTTTGCTAGCTTGGCCGAGAGCGTGATTGAGATTTATGGTGCTGATTATCCAAACCTACCCACTCAGGCTGACTTCATCAAAGACACCATTGCCAAGGAAGAGGAGCAGTTCCGCAAAACCCTCAGTCAAGGACTAAAGCAATTTAATAAAATCTCACTAGAGATTCACGTCAAAAGTAAGGAGGTGGACGGCAAGAAGGTGATCGACAAAAGTATTCCCCCTACCACCATTAAGGCCATTAGTGCCAACAACGCTTTTGACCTCTATACCACTTACGGTTTCCCGATCGAACTGACCGAAGAGATTGCCACTGAAAAGGGTCTTAAGGTGGATCTCGCAGGCTTTACCAAGCTTATGGAGGAGCACAAAGACAAATCACGACTCGGCGCCGAACAAAAATTCAAAGGTGGCCTGGCTGACAACTCAGAGAAAACTATTCAATACCATACCGCCAACCACCTGATGCTGGCTGGGCTACGAAAAATACTGGGTGATCATGTCCACCAAGCCGGTTCAAACATCACGGGCGAACGACTACGTTATGACTTCACTCACGGAGAGAAGATGACGCCAGAAGAAATCGCACAGGTGGAAGACTACGTCAATCAAGCCCTCAAAAAGGGTGGGGGAGTGAGTATCGAAATTATGCCTAAGGCCGAAGCGGAGAAAGACAAAACCATTGAAGCCAGCTTCTGGGATCGTTATCCGGACGAGGTAAAAGTCTATACGATGAAAACTAGTGATGGGGAAATTGTCTCCCGCGAACTCTGTGGTGGTCCACACGTAAGTGATTTTTCTGAGATTGAAGGCACTTTCAAAATTACCAAAGAGGAGTCCTCGTCAGCTGGTGTCAGAAGAGTAAAGGCGGTTCTAATCTAACTTTACTAGGATATTTATTTATAATTAGCAATAGAAATATCCCCGTTTTACTAGACACCTCTAAATCAAACCGGCTAAGTATTGCTATAATAAAGAGATGAGTTTGTTCTCTTCTTCGTCGAACAAAGCTAGTTATGGAGCCATTATTGATATTGGTTCAGGCAGTGTCTTGGTAGCCATTGTCAAATCAGATCCGGACAAAGTCTATCCCGAAATAATTTGGTCCAAACGTGAGTATGCACCCCTGCGCAACACGGCCTCAATTTCTGATAGCGCCAAAAACGTTATGAGTTCACTGGTTAGTGCCCTCATGCTTCTTGAATCAGAAGGTCGTAAAGTTTTTAAGGAAAAAACCGGGGCTAACCGACTCCCAAAAACGCAGGTGACCATTGCGGCTCCTTGGTCCTACACTACCACCAAGAGCATCAACTATAATCACACTGAGCCTTTTACACTTTCCAATTCTCTAATTGATGAACTTTTGCGCACCGCACACAAGAAAGTTGAAGAAGAAATCAAAGAAAATGAAAGTATTAACCAACTCGGCCTTTCAATCATTGCTCGGGGTACCATCGGCCTTCAGGCCAATGGTTACAACATAATTTCCACCAATAATCAGGAAACGAAAACCCTCAAGATTGTGGAGGCGAATGCTGTCGCCCAAGATTATCTAATTAAGGCCATTCAAGATGCTAGTCATAAAGTTCTGCCCGAATCAGAACTGTCACTATTCTCCTTCATGCTCATTTATTACTCGATGGTAAAGGAGCTATTTCCCGAAACCCATGAGCATTGCTTGGTAGACATTACCTATGAAGCCACTGAGATTGGTATAGTTAGAGATGGTCTTCTGACTCATACCACCCATACTCCTTTTGGATCTTTTTCACTCGCCCGTGAAATAGCGGCTGTTCTGTCTGTACCACTCGAGGAAGCTTATGGTTACCTCAAGCATAGTGAGGGAATAGATGAGCTCCCTGAAAGTAAGCGGACGGAAGTTAAAAAGATCTTTGACAGCTATCAAGCTAAACTGGCTGAGCTTTTAAATGAAACCGGCGACACTCTGGCTATACCCAAAAAAATGTTCTTACACGTCAACCTTGAGACCGAAGTTTTCTTTAGTCAACAAGTTGAAGCAGCTTCTAAACTAGCCACCAAATCATCCCATGCCGTCTATTCAATCTCAGGAAAGCTGGCCGAATCATACCCCGAGGACATGACAGCACAGCTGACAAGCGGTAAGATGGATACGGCGTTACTTATTTCCTGCCAGTTTTTCCACACTGAGCGCGATCGAGAAGAATTTGAACACCCCTAAAAGGCTATACTTACAAAAGACATATGACACAAAAATGGAATCTTCAAGATATTAGACCAGCAGAACCAAGACGGCGAAGGCCTGAGGTTGTTCCTTCGCTAGAGACAAACAGCCCAAGAATTAATGAACGCAAGCCCGTCGACGAATATGATGACGGCGGAGGCACCATCGTAATCAAGAACGGCAAACGGGAGGGACGATTTAACTTTATTATTCTTACAAGTGTTGTTGTTCTGGTAATCGCCTCTATTTTTGGTATCAGTCTACTGGTGTCAAAGACCACCCTAACGGTTTACCCCGAGTACAATCAACCAGTCGTCAATGCTGAATTTATTGCTTATCCCGAAAAGCGCGACGGTGAATTGTCCTACGAAATTATGACCTTAACAGAGAGCGGGGAGCGTCAAGTAAAAGCTACTGGACAAGAAACTGTCACTGAACAAGCTAAAGGTTTTATTGAGATTATCAAGTCTACGCCGGGAGCAGAACGATTAATTAAGAACACCCGTTTTCGTAGCCCAGACGGTAAAATTTTCCGCATTCAAGAGTCAGTCGTCGTTCCTGGTGCCGTGAGTGATACAGGCGGCAACTTAGTTCCCGGCACCATTAGAGCCGAAGTATTTGCTGATGCTCCAGGTCAAGACTATAACCTCGCTGCCGGGACCCGGTTTGATATACCAGGATTTGCTGAAAGTAATCTTACCGAACTATATAATTCTATCTATGCTGAAAGCCGTGAGGCTTTTACAGGCGGTTTTTCTGGACCACGCTTTATCATTGATGATAACGAGCTCTCTACGGCTGTCCAATCCCTCCAAATTGAATTACGGGACAAGCTGTTGGCTAGAGTCAGTTCAGAACAGCCGGCTGAATTCGTTGGTTTTCCTGGAGCAGTGGCTATTACCTATAACTCTCTACCAACTTTGCAATTTGGTGATGACTTGGTGACAGTCCGCGAACAAGCGGTCCTTCAGCTTCCACTCTTCAAAGAGTCTGACTTTGCTGGTTATGTAGCCAAGGAAACCATTACCACCTACCAATCAGGTGAATCTGTCCGAATCACCAATCTTAATGATCTAACATTTTCGTACAAAGATGCAACAACTAGTGCTTCCAATATCGCCGATGCTACCGCGTTGGCGTTTACTATTCTTGGTAAGCCACAAGTAGTCTGGAACTATGATCCCGAAAAACTCAAATCTGACCTAGAAGCCAAACCGCTGACAGCCATTAGTGTCGCCCTATCTGCCCATACTGGCATTCGTAGTGCGGAGATCACTGGTAAGCCATTCTGGCGTCGCAGTTTCCCTGAAAACAAGGATGATATTGTCATTATTGAGGTTATTGGCGAGAAAAAAACCGAATAAGGCACAGGCTTTACTTGACCATTTACTAGAAGTTTGTTAGACTCAGCGACGTTTAATGGATCAAAAATCACCAGAAGTAAAAGACGATTTAACGTACGGCTCAGTCGATGAGGCTTTGCCGAACGCGCTGTTTCGAGTCATTATCGACGACACGAAAGAAAGCAAGGTCGCCTACCTAGCTGGCAAAATGCGGAAGTTCCGTATTCGCGTCCTCGTCGGGGACCGAGTTGGCATGGTCATGGATCCATACGGCGGTAAAGCACGAATTACAAAAAGACTTTAACAATTTATATGAAAGTACGATCGTCAGTAAAGAAAATGAGCCCTGATGACATTATTGTAAAAAGACGTGGCGTTGTTTTTGTCATCAACAAAAAGAAGCCTCGTCACAAGCAAAGACAAGGATAAAAAACATATGCGAATCTCAGGTATTACAATTCCAGATGAAAAACAATTAGCCTACGCACTGACAGCGGTGTATGGTATTGGCTTGCCTCGTGCCAAGACAATACTTAAAGGCCTAAAGATCGATCCAACCGCTAAACCAACCGACCTCTCCACTGAGCAGGAAAATGCCGTCCGCGAACAAATTGAGTCTTTTCGTATCGAAGGAGACCTTAAGCGTGAAATTGCTTCTAACATCAAGCGTCTAAAGGATATTCAATCTTATCGCGGTTCTCGTCATGCCAAGCGACTACCAGCCCGCGGTCAAAGAACCAAGACCAACGCTCGTACTCTCAAGGGCGCTAAGAAGACTATGGGTAGTGGACGTCGTAAGCTTGAAAAGACTTAAGACTTGATCAGCTTTTATTATAAATCATTACGTAAAGACATATGGGTAAGAAACGTATCATCAAAAAAGGCGGTGGCTCAGATGTAGCCGGTACCTCAAGAGCTCTCAATCGCATTCCCAAGCGAAAGCTTGCTCTTGGTAAGCTAAACATCCTCGCCACCTTTAACAACACTCTGCTAACACTTTGTGATGCAAAGGGTAATGCTGTTATGAGTGCCTCAAGCGGCGCTCTTGGCTTCAAAGGGTCTCGAAAAAGTACTCCTTTTGCGGCCGCTAAGGTAGGCGAAATTATTGGTGAAAAGGCACAGCAAATGGGCATGAAGGACGCTGAAGTAGTCATCCGCGGTGTGGGTGCTGGTCGCGAGTCTGCTCTCCGCGCTTTTTCTGGCAAGGGAATTGGTATCACTCGCATCACAGACAAGACTCCAGTTCCATTTAATGGTACGCGTGCGCCTAAGCCTCGTCGCGTTTAACTCTTTGTTTGTATGAAAATAGGTCCAAAATTTAAAATTGCCAAGAGACTCGGAGCACCGATCTTTGAAAAGACGCAAACCCAAAAGTTTGCTCTCAGCCAAGCCCGTGGTGGTCGCCAGGTCAAGCGTGGAGGTCAAATGAGTGACTACAAACGACAGCTTATCGAAAAGCAGAAAATGCGTTTTACATACGCTATTACCGAGAAGCAACTCCGACGTTATGTTGATGAGTCTTTTACCTCAGGTCAGCAACCCATCGCTCACCTAATGGAACGTCTTGAGTCACGTCTTGATAACGTGGTTTACCGTCTAGGCCTCGCCAAGACTCGACAACAAGCTCGTCAGATGGTTTCTCACGGTCACATTGTGGTCAATGGCAAGCGCTTGTCTATCCCTTCACACAAGATCAAGAAAGGTGATGTCATCACTATCCGCGAAGGAAGTAAGTCTTCAGTCATGATTACCGATCTAAGCGAGAAACATGAGGGAGCTGCTGTACCATCTTGGTTAGCCATGGATATCAAGAAACTAACCGCCGCTGTCAGTGGTGTCCCAGTCTACAATCCAGGCGAATCAATGTTTGATCCAGAGCAGGTAATGGAGTATTACAGCCGATAAGGTAGAGAAGTTATTAGTGCCTAAAAATATAAATTATGTTAGAAACTAACGTCACCCTACCATCAAAGCCACGAGTTGTATCTGAAGATGAATTCCGCGGAGTATTTGAGATTGACGGCCTTTACCCAGGCTATGGTCACACTCTTGGTAACTCACTTCGTCGCATCATCCTATCTTCATTACCTGGAGCCGCTATCACAAAAGTAAAGATAGAAGGAGTCGCTCATGAGTTTAGTGCTGTTGATGGTATCAAAGAAGACGTCATCACCATCCTTCTAAACCTAAAGCGCATTCGCCTCAACTTGCACAGTGATGAGCCAATGCACATAACTCTCAAGAAGAGTGGCGCTGGTGTAATCACCGCCAAGGACTTAACTTGCCCTAGTCAAGTAGATATTTTAAACCCAGAGCAATACATTGCTGAACTTACTACTAAGAGTGCCTCGCTCGAGATGGAAATCACCGTCGAGAAGGGTCTTGGTTATGTTCCAAGAGAAGTTCATCAGCGAGAAAAAGTTGAAATTGGCACGATTGCTATTGATGCTGTCTTTACTCCGATCAGACGCGCCAACTACGAAGTAGAAAACATGCGTGTCGGAGATCGTACTGACTACAATCGACTTCGAGTAGTGATTGAGACTGATGGTACTTTCACTCCCCGTGAGGCGCTTGAAAAATCAATCGAAACCATGGTCCACCAGCTTAAGGCAGTAATTGGCTTCCAGGAAGAATATAAGGATTCAGTCGCAGCCATTCCAGAAGCAGTGGAGGAAGTTGCCTCCGAGCCAAATCCCGATGTTCTCAAGACTCGGATTGAAACCCTTGATCTATCAGCCCGTACTCTACAAGCTCTTGAAACTGCCAGCATCAGAACCGTTGGGGGGCTTGTGCGAAAGAGAAAAGATGATATTCTAGCCCTCGATGGCATTGGACCAAAGGGTCTTGATGAAATTGTCGTTCTCCTTGAACGAATGAACCTAAATCTTACTGAATAAATCACTTATGAGACATTCTAATAAAAACCGAACCCTCAGTCGCCCTACCGGTCAACGGACTGCCTTGTTGCGTGGTCTTTCAGTATCACTAATACGTGATGGTAGAATCACTACCACTACCGCTAAGGCCAAGGAGCTACAACCACGAATTGAGCGCCTAGTAACCTACGCCAAGAAGAACACTTTAGCGGCTCGCCGCATAGTGGCTAGTCGACTCGGCGAACCAAACGAAAGTATCGTGAAAAAGCTTTTTTCTGAGATTGCGCCGAAATTTGAAACCCGCAGTGGTGGCTATACACGCGTTATCAAAATGGGTCGTATGCCGTCTGGTCGAGACGAAGCCGTAATTGAATTTGTCGAATAAATATGAAAAACATCGTAACTACAAAATCATACGCGATTGATGCCTCAGGCAAGCGACTCGGTAGCATTGCCACCGAGGCGGCTTCTGTTCTCATGGGCAAGACAACGACTGACTTTGCTCGACACACTATCGAGGATGTCACTGTCACTATCTCAAACGTTAGTAGACTAGATATTTCAGATAAGAAGAAGACTGAGATTTATCAGAGCTATTCTGGCTATCCTGGCGGTCTTCGTTCAGAAACACTCGGTCACCTAGCTGACCGACGCGGTTATGCTGAGGTAGTACGCCGCACGATTGGCGGCATGCTCCCAAACAACAAGCTCAAGAAGAATTTATTAAAGCAACTCGTAATTACCGACTAACATCTATGACAACTTCAACGAAGACAGCCTACATAGAAGGAATCGGTCGTCGCAAGACAGCGACGGCACGAGTACGCCTCACTCCCGCCAAGGAGACTTCTATCACCGTCAACAACAAGCCTCTAGCTGAGTATTTCAAACATCCAGCCCAGCAACAGAACCTAGAGGCTGTTTTGGCTACCCCAGGCGCTGGTATCGAGAACTACACGATTACCGCTAAGGTAATGGGTGGTGGTATCTCTGCTCAGTCAGATGCTATCAAGCTTGGTATCGCTCGTGCCCTTGTTGCCGAGAAACTAGACCGTCGCGGTCAGCTCAAGAAGGAAGATTTCCTCAAGCGCGATCAACGCTCTGTGGAACGAAAGAAGTTTGGTTTACGCAAGGCTCGCAAACGACCAGCCTGGAGTAAACGCTAAGAGTTTAGCGTTTACTCTGGTCCTGGCTCGCCAGGACGTACCGATATTTATGAGGTACGAGGAGGGAACCGGAACCAACACTCACTCTAGGAAAAACGAGAAGGAAAAGACACTCACTTTCGTGAGTGTCATTTCCGGTGTACCAGCCGCAGCTCTTCATCTCATTTCGATCGTTTCGATATCAAGGTTAGAACTATAGAGCTAGTTGAGAATTTAATTTCTCCCGGTTTGAAATCACAAAAGAATACACTCACTTCGTGAGTGTATTCTTTTGTGTACCAGCCGCGGCTTTCCTTTCATTGAGTTACAGCTTTGCTTCCATACAAAGTAATACCTTACAGCCTGTCCCGAGAAAGGATCTCAAAATAGAGGACTTCAAGAGGGAAGAGTCACCACAGCATTTCTCTAATTTCTAGTCTTATCATATATGATAAGATTATGAATTTG
>JBGSWM010000023.1:0-2709 GCA_041752435.1 Minisyncoccia bacterium
TTTTAACAATAATTTTTAAGTATCAAAACGGTACAATGCTAGTTAATATAAGTGAGTACCAAAAAATAGCTATAAACTGACTGGGCTGCTGGCAAAACAGTTAAGGATAACCTCTCGTTCCATATCCAGGTAATATTGATATCCTTCAGCCGACGCCAAACCACCGCAACCATCAAGTGGCAGATCAGCCGCTACTCCATAAAGCGGGAAACCGTCCAGGGCATAGCCCAGTAATGTATCTTGTCCAAAAATACCATACAGAGACAGTTCATTATTACGGATTAATGAACCATCTAGCGCCACCGCCACCACATCACTCGGGAGACAACTTGGCTCAGCCAAGGCAAAGGACCGGACCGGAAGCTGAAGCAAAGGAGACATCGGTAGACTTGAGCTACTCATATCCAAAGCGGTATTTGACACTGGTGATAATATTCTCGCTCCTTCCACAACGGAAAATTCAACCGGGCCAGGAAGCCACGATCTTTTATCTTCAAGATAGTCAGCACAAAGTAGTAAACCGTTATTGTTTACTAAAGCCGGTGTCGGTACCGTCTCATTTTGAGACTCAGCAACTGGCGAAGAAGTCAGTACTAATCCCTCCGCCAGGACCTTATTACGCATCTCCTTAAGCTTATCAGCTCGATCTAGAGGCTCTGCCAAAGTGACTTCAACCCCATAGTTTTCAACCACTTCAACCTCACTCGAAGCAACTGCGGCAGAATTTATGTATTTATTACCTTGCATAGCGACGGTAGCGGAAATAGCCACGAGCAAGAAAGCTAATGAGAGAAGATAGAGGAAGAAATTTCGTGTATTAAGAAGCATTATTTTAGTATAGCAAAGTTGATTCGCCGAAACTGGCTAGACCCACAATCTTATTCCACTTTAATCTCAACCATTTGCTCCACCCGTCGAATGTCCGCCAAGAGTTTCGAGCGGTCAGCGTTATGTAGGAAAAGATTAAATATTGAACGTCCGCCTTTACGGGCAAAAATGGCTCGATCACCGATTTTCTTGTTAACGGTCATTTGGTGAAATGACTCCAATTGCTCAATCTTTTTAATCCCCTTCATCTCGACAATTTTTCCTTCTGAAGCAGCAAACCACTTCATGGCGCAAGCATAGCTAGAACATTTGCGCGGGATAATTGTTTTACTCGGAATACGCACCAAGATATCATTTAAGGAATGATCAATTCCACAAGTCAGTTTGTGCAGAACATGCCTAAAACCACCCATGCGCGCTCCTATCTCCACCACCTTCCACTCATCATCAACTTTCATTAGTTCGGTATGCGTAATCGTACTACGCAAACCAAGGGCGTGAATAGCCTTTTCGGCCACGAGTTCTGCTTTCGCAATCGTCTCCTTCTTAAAAACGGGTGGAGTGATCTGCAAATAGCCATAAAAGTCATCATGACCAATCTTTTTACCCGTCACCACCTTCACCAAGGGACAATGCTCCACCTTGCCTCTAGCTCCCACATAGGAGTCAATGGAGTACATATCACCATCCATGAACTCCTCCACAATCAGTTTTGGCTCTTCGAGACGATGATCATTAGCATAAGCCTTGCGCAGCTTAAGAAAAGTCGAACGGAGAGTCTTCTCCAACTCCTCTTCGTGATAGCAAATCGCAACAAACAAAGAGCCGGAGAGATTGGTCGGTTTAACAATCATCGGAAAGCCAATTTTTTCAATTACCCGCTGTCTTTCTTTTTTAGAGTTTTCCTTAACCAAAGTAAATTTTGGTGTAATTGAAGAATCATAAATCTTCATGCGCTTACGCATTTCGTACTTGTCACTCGCCCATTCCAGAGATTCGGTAGACGGGGTACGCAGGTACGGGACGTGTGGTATCGTCGCTGCAAAACGAGCGATATGTTCCTCTCCACGACAAGTGATAGCCAAAAGCTCATCTTGGTAAGGCAAGAGGGCACTAGCAATTTTATCCGGCTTAGAGAAGTCGCAATCAACCACTATATCTACTCCCGGATTTAGTTTTGCACTGTTTAGGTCTTTTATTCGACTATCCCAGAGAAGCATGATGCGATACTTCAGGCCAGTCGCCTTTTCGTGGTTTCTGATACTCTCCACCGTCCCTTCCGGCAGCTTCATTACATAGACTAAAATATTTGGCACTAAGTTTTCTTTTGTCATTAAAAGAGGCTATTTAACTAAGGTTATCCTGGCAGGCAAATACAATGTATTTATAGGCGTTATTTCTGAGGAATATCTAGCATACTATAGTTTAGGGCACTTTTAAGCTAGACAACAGAAAAAAATAAAAGCAAATTTGGACTTAGATGCCAAATTTGACCTCCGGCTCTGGTTCAGCTGCCTCAACCTCTCCTTCAATGCCAAAGTCAGCGGCTGGGTTAATCGCTGCGACAATTTGATTCTTAAAAAAAGCGCCATCGCAAGTGGCACAGGCTGACACTCCCCGGCCCAGCCAGCGCTTTTCACGCTCTCTGAACCATCCCGGTCGGCGGTTAGACCTTCCGGGAAACGCGTGAAGCGTCACGAACCGTCGCGGCGCTCTTCATCCTCGTCCTCTTCCACGATCGTCAGCGCCGACAGGGAACCGGCACACTTGACGGCCTTTTGGATGTCGCTGGCGTCATAGGTCCCGTTGCGCTCGGCCTTGTAGGCCGCGATCAATGGTTGTGCAGCCGCCATGTCATCGAACCGCCACAGGTCCAGTTCG
>JBGSWM010000024.1:0-14469 GCA_041752435.1 Minisyncoccia bacterium
TGATAGTCCTTATGAGGATGTCTTATCGAAAATGAATCTAAATGATCTCCATGAAAAATTTGGTGGCCTGCGAGCAGATCAGACCGCTGCCGAACTTGGGATTGCTGATTTGAACAAGAGTTTTGACAAAGTTTATGATACGGAAGCCTTGCGCCAATATGCTTTAGACCCAAACAATAACTTCAAGTACGAAACCTTGCGAGCCTGGCTGATTAGACTAGATGACCTCAAGACAGAATTTCCTCACGAAGGCAACACTTCGATTAAGGACTTGGTGGCCCGCTCGGTTATCCAAGACCATTTTTTGGCTAGTCCAGCCGGACAAAAATTAGCGGCCTAAGTATCATTCTATGGATTCTAACTCAAATAATCAGACCAACTTAACCGAAGACGAGATCTTTGCGGAGGAAGTGGGGGCACTAGTGTTTGAAGGGGCTTTACTACAGTTTCTGGCCGAAGCTGATGAAGAAACTGCTAAGGCTTTTGAAGAGTATGTGGAGGAGAATGCGGCCGAGGAGAATTTTATTTCTGAATTAAGTGAGACCTACCCAGCCTTTGCCGAATTACTAAATAAAGAAATCGCCACCTTACAAGCAGACATGAGGGAAGTGATACCAGAAGCGTAGAGCGATGAAGCGGCCTCTTAATACACAGCTTTAGAGTAAGTAAGATTTCTTTCTAAAATTTAGATGCTATTATAGAAGTGTTATGTCACAAGACAGTTCTTTAGTTGGTTCATTTAATCTCGGGTCTCAGTCTGGTGTCATGGCCGTGCTCGCCGCGATTCGCGCCAGTAAAATTACTCCCGCTGAAAAAAATGAATTACGTGACCTGGTCTTCGCTTATACCAATGGTGGTGGTGATGCTTCAGTGCGTATTGCTCTAGAGCACAAACTAGCGACGCACCAAATTTCGCCCGTGGTAATGCAACGTTCTGGCCAGGTCTCGCCGACGCTGTCTTTTGGTTCTTACCGACCGACACCACAATTTAAAGAAGCACCAAAACCTAATCCAGCACCGACACCAGTGCGAGCTGAGGTGGCGATTGGCAGTCCAGTTGATACGCCAACTCCGGCACCAGTAACTCCAACTCCACCTCCGATTTCACAGCCAGCTCCAGCTCCAGAACCAGCCGCTCCAGCCGCTCCAGTGGTTCAGGAAGTTGCTCCGGTAGCTGTAGTACCAGCACCGGTCCCTGTCCCAGTTCAAACAGCACCAATACCTGAACCAGCACCAGTACCGCCGCCAGCTATCCCTACACCCGCCCCACAATCCGCTCCTGTGCCGACTGTCTCTGGCACAACTGAAGAAGCCAAATATCTCGAGAGAATTCGTCAGATCAAGACAGCGGTAAACAGTCAAGTTGGTAATCCGGTAAACCTGGTAGATATTGACAATGTCGTGGGGCGTGAGTATATGAACGCTCTCCTTGAAGCCATGAAGAAGCTTGGTGGTGGAGCTGTCAGTGAAATGGGGGCCGCGATGGAACGGCTTGAAACTGCTTATGCGGCGGTTGAGGTAGCAATCAAGAATAATAACAGTAGCAAGTCAGCGGCTCCAGTTTCAGCGCCAGTAGTCGCCTCTGCTCCAGCGCCAGTGCCGGCAACTCCACCATTAGCACCATCAGCACCGTTACCACCGCCAATGCCACCACGTCCAGTGCCTCCAGCTCCGGCTCCAACACCAGTGCCGCCCCGACCGATTCCTCAGGCGCCGCAGCCAGCCGTGGTGCCGCCAATGCCACCACGTCCAGCTCCAACTGCTACTCCAAAACCGATACCAGCTCCAGTAGAAGCTGAGGCGAGCTATGACATCATGCCTTTGCCAACCCGACCACCAGTGCCGCCAATGCCACCACGTCCAACTCCAACCCCTGTCGCTCCGCGACCGATGCCACCCCTACCTCAGTCAGTAGAGAATCCTCAAGATAGTGGTTTTGCAGTACCAGAAGCTATCGCTAAACCAGCACCGAAGTCCGCTGCCTTAAGTGATGTGGACAAAGTTTTAA
Source organism: Minisyncoccia bacterium (assembly GCA_041752435.1). Taxonomy (GTDB): domain Bacteria; phylum Patescibacteriota; class Minisyncoccia; order Phycocordibacterales; family UBA918; genus OLB19. The sequence continues at coordinate 2,009 of JBGSWM010000024.1, forward strand.
CGCCAGCCGATTTACCAGAGGCTTCATCACTTAGTACTAGTGAAGGTGGTGATCCACTTTTTACTCAAGAAATTGATAGTGGCCTGGAGCAACTTTTGGCAGACTGGTCTCTCTTTAAGAAGAGTGGTCTTTTCGGTACTGGTCCTAAGGGTCGCGAACATCCACTCTTTAAGAAGATTGCTGACTTGCAAGTCCCGCTTCTTTTGGCTGGGCGGTTTGAAGGTGCCAATCAAGAAATTCGCCAAAGTATCACTGACTACATGAATGGCTGGCGCTACGAACAAGGAATTGTCTACCAGCCAGGAGAAACCTTCGAAAAGTACCTCAGACGAGTGATTAAGCACATCCTTGATTTGCAAAAAAAACGTAGCAAAGCATAATGATTAGATGAATCATCATGCCGTCTTGATCAGGCAACCAGTTTTGTCTGTACCTGATGCCTTGGCTGCCTATGGCGACACGGCTGATTGTGAGGTCTATATTTATCCAAGCCGAGCAATTGGTATCAGAGAAGTTCGTGGGCTATCAGAAGAAGCTATTCGCAGACCGGCGGCCGGGCAGTATCGTCTACTCTTGGTAATGCTGGATTCAATAACGGTGGAGGCTGAGCAGGCCCTGTTGAAGATTTTAGAAGAACCACCAGCTTCGACCAAGTTTCTTTTTCTGGCTAGGCCGAATATTGGCTTGTTGCCGACGGTTTTATCTCGCTTTTTTGTGATTGAACAAAGACAGGATAGGGAAGAGATTAACAGCAGTTTCAAATCTTTTTTGCGTAGCCCAATGGCGGACAGGCTAGAAGAGGTGAGTAGTCGGACTAGTAAAAAGGATCAGGCCTGGATCCAAGAAATTAAAAGTGGTTTGGCAGGTTTTGTTAGCCGTCAAATGGTCGCTGATGTAAAAATTCTACCAGTGTTGGGGCTGATTTTGAGTCGACTGGACTCACGCGGCGCTTCAAATAAGATGCTCCTTGAGGAATTAGCTTTAACGCTACCAATTAGTGCGCAATCGTAAAGAGATGGTAAACTGTTAAGACTACAAATATAACGATGAATGCATGAGTTTTGAAATCACCAAAAAACTAGACGAGGTTATGAACTGGCTCCAGAAGGAGTATGTTGGTATTAGGACCGGACAAGCTAATCCGGGTTTGCTCGATAGCGTGCGAGTGGAATCATACGGCACGGTGGTACCATTGCAGCAGGTCGGTTCTATTAGTATCGAGGACGCCCGAACGCTACGAGTTTCGGTATGGGATTCTAGTCAGGTTAAGACCGTTGAGAAAGCCATGCAGGAAGCAGATCTCGGGGTCTCGGTCTCGGCCGACTCAGCTGGGCTGCGGGTTATTTTTCCGGAGCTCACGAGTGAAAGACGGGCTCAGCTCATGAAGCTCGCCAAGAACAAGCTAGAAGATGCTCGTATCTCAGTCAAAGCTGTTCGTGATGAGGCGATGAAAGAGCTAGAAAGACAATTCAAAGCCACTGAAATCAGCGAAGATGACAAGTTTACCCAAAAAGAAAAAATCCAGAAGAGTGTTGAAGATACCAACTTAAAATTAGAATCACTCTTCGTCCGTAAGGAAAAGGAGCTCCAACAATAAACTATGTCAGTCATTTTGTTTCTACTCGTCCTCTTTGTTCTTATTCTGGTGCATGAATGGGGGCACTATATTGTAGCCAAGAAGACTGGGATGCGGGTGGATGAATTCGCCATCGGTTTTCCACCGCGACTGTTTGCTATCAAGAAGGGGGAAACAGAATTTACTTTCAACTTACTACCAATCGGTGGCTTTGTGCGGATATTTGGTGAAAACCCAGTAACCGCTAAAGATACCTTAGATGAACCACGTTCCTTTGCCGCTAGGCCAAGGTGGGCGCAAGCGCTCGTGTTGATTGCTGGGGTGACGATGAACGTTATTTTTGCCTGGATCCTATTTGCCGCTACTTTCATGATCGGGGTACCGACTTCAGTCGAGGAAGATCAGGCCAGCGCGGAGGCTAAGCTTTATATTGCCGGTATCGTACCCGAGAGTCCACTTTCCGATTTGATTGAGCCGGGCGCGATAGTGGTCGGTCTTAAGACGGCCAATGACACCCTAGAAGAGCTTACTCCTTCAAATTTTAGTGATTTTATTCAAGCGAATGGTGAGTCAGAACTGTCACTCTCTTACTTAGTCGGTGAGGAAGTAAAAGAAGTCTCCGTTACACCAGTAACTGGACTTTTGGAAGATAAGACCAAACCAGCGGTCGGGGTGTCTTTAGCTCTAGTTGAGAATATTAAACAATCTTTTGGTCAATCCCTAGTGTCGGCGACGGGAGCAACCTTCTCTGGCTTAAAAAATATCACCGTTGGTCTCTTCACTCTACTTGGTCAAACTTTTAAAGGTACGGCTGATCTTTCGCAAGTGGCTGGGCCAGTGGGGATTGTTGGTTTGGTGGGGGATGCAGCGAGCTACGGCATCACTGCTTTACTGACTTTTACCGCCATGATCTCACTTAACCTCGCCGTGATTAATATGTTACCGATTCCGGCCCTTGACGGAGGTCGTCTGGTCTTTGTAGCGATCGAAGCGGTGATTCGTCGCCCGATTGATCCGATCTGGACTATCCGCCTCAATCTTGTTGGTTTTGCTCTCCTGATGCTGCTGATGATTGTGGTCACTTGGAGTGATGTTTCGAAGTTGTTGTAATTATTTACTGACCTCCTCTACTATGGATAGAATTAAGGTGCTCCAATACTTCTCACTAGCGATACTTACGATTGTATGTCTTTGGTTATATTTAGCTAGAACTATAATATATTACAGAGCAACAGACGAGTTTGGCTTGGAGATATATTTCCGTCACGTTAAGATTTTAGGTCAAAATATACCATTTGACACGTACGAGTTATTTGACCAGATAGCAAATATCTTTATTATGGGCTTACCATTTGCTTTGATGATTGTAACGTTTGTAATAATCGTCAATCAAATCTTAAAGAAGGAAAAGAAATTTTCACACACAACACCTTCATTGGTGGGGATAGGTTTTGTCTTAGCTTTGTACTCTCTCTTTATGTACAAGTCTACTTTTTTTTGGATTGATTCTCAAGAGACGGTATTTTCTCAGTCACAACTCTACGGTAAAGCCCTGGTGAATCTCTTTTATTCTTCATTCGGTGCCATCCTCTTGGGTGGCGCGACTTTGAGTGTATTACTACTCACTTTACGAGGGTATTCAAATGAACGAAGGATTAGGGTTCTTCCGGTGTATGTGATGGGTATGATATTTGCTTTGGCTTTTCTCTATCAGAGATACTACTCATTATCAACGTACTCAGATTGCGATGGTTTGCCAGTAAAGATAGCTATGTATAACATCACAAACCGTCAATGTGAAATAGGTCTCGCAGGTTGTGCCATCCCAGAGCCATGGTATATGGTGCAGGGGTGCTCGGAGCCTTGTGAAGGTCCTGGGTGTGGGCTTTTAAATAGTAAATATAATCCGCTCTTTTAATCCCATACTTTAAAAGAAAGATAAATATATACAAATACTGACAAAGACGAAGTCTGCTTTTCGGTAAAGGTCACGTGTTATTATATTAATCAATGAATAACCTATCATTATACAATAAAGCATACACAGGCCTGTTTCTCCTCGCTTTTCTATTTGTCGTCAGGATAATTATGTACGCGGCTAATTTTTTGCCGGATTGGTTTTATCTAAATCTCTTTTTTTGGCTTTGCTTTAATATTCTACTGGCGACACTTCTCGGACTCGGTTTGGTCAAATCTATTTATGATCTATTACAAAGAAAAAACTTTAAACAGGCTGTGACATGTCTACTAGTCTGCCTTTTATTTTTTTCTGCCTGGTCATTTATAAAGTATTCGCAGAAATCAAGTTGTCTACAAGATAGTTTTCCAACTGGGGCAGGAGTATATGACCTATCGAGTTTAGAGTGTAGGGCGCAGAAGCAGTGCAATAATGATCCTTGGTACTTTGTCAAAGGTTGCCCCTTTTTTGACCAGAAAAATAATACTTTTGGTGATATACCAGTCATTCCTGTTGTGGAATAGGTAAACTAAATCCATTTTATAACTCTGATTTGTCTTCTCATTTTATTATCCCAACCGACACGCTGGGTGAGGAGGTTGGTTTGCTTTTATAATCCAGACAACAAGTTTCGTATATATTTTGCTAATATTTATTTCTTTGCTATAGTTTATAGATGAATTTTATTCGCACCACGAAGCACACTATGCAGATCGGCACTGGCCGCTCGATTTTTGTGTTTTAGGTTGCTCTACTAGAACTAAAAAACCGACCGGTCAGCGGTCGGTTTTTTAGTTCTTACAAAAGAGGATAAGAATGAGTCTGATTCAAATTTTGTCACCGGGGTCGCGGGTAGCGGCCTGCTCAGACTTGGCAAGGGCCAAAGGCTTTGTCTTGACTGAGGATGTGCCTGTCTCGTGTGCGGAGATACATGCCCGTATTTTAGGTTTACCTTTAGTGCAGGCAATGTCGGTCTTTAGGCTAAGTCCCCAGTCACTTAGGTACAAGCCGACAGTGAACGCGGTCGCTCAGGTTGGACAGGCTATCTTTTACCCACTTGGCGAGAAGTGGACTAGGTCGGCTTGTTCCCCTGTCATGAGAGGAACTGACCCGGTCCTTCTGACTGCCTATGTGCTCGCCCGAGCGTATGGTGTCGGTCAAATTGAGTATCGTCGGTCAACCATTAGAAGTCACGTTCTAAGTGTGAGTGAGACCTTTTTGGCTAGGCTTGATGAGCACAAGATAAGGATAGATTGTGTCTACTAGACACAACTCATGACCACTCGCACAGAAGCGCAAAGAAAGGGACGATATTTCAACTGGTTTACTCCGCAAGGGTAAGCCAGTTTTGTTATGTGGCGCTTAAGTTTTGACCCGGCTCTGTTTTACCGTTAGAATGAGCTAATTATAAGCGGGGTAAGACTAACTGCCAAAAGCAGTAATATTTTATGCGCCAATCAAAATTATTTACCAAGACCCAAAAAGAAGCCCCTGCAGATGAGGTTGCTAAGAATGCGCAGCTTTTGATTCGGGCTGGCTACATCCACAAAGAAATGGCTGGTGTCTATCAACTTCTCCCGCTGGGTCTGATGGTGGTGCAAAAAATAAAACAGATTGTGCGAGAGGAGATGAAGACGTTAGGTACCAATGAACTCATTGCTACCAATCTGCAACCTAAGGAAGTCTGGGAGAGAACTCACCGCTGGGATGACGAGGTAGTGGATATCTGGTTTAAGACCGAACTAAAAGCCGGCGGGCAAATTGGCTTGGCTTGGAGTCATGAGGAGCCACTAGCCAATATGATGAAGAATCATATCTCCAGCTACAAGGATCTACCGGTAGCTATTTATCAGTTTCAGAACAAGCTGCGCAACGAAGTGCGGGCTAAGAGCGGCATGATGCGCGGTCGGGAGTTCATTATGAAAGACGCTTACTCATTTGCGGCGACCGAAGAACAGCACAACGAATTTTATGAAGCCTGTAAGGTGGCTTATATGAAGGCTTTCACCAGACTCGGGGTGGGTGATGATACCTACGTTACCTTTGCGGCCGGTGGTGCCTTTACTGAATTTTCTCATGAGTTTCAGACTATTTGTGAAGCGGGTGAAGATGTGACTTACATTTGTAAAGAAAAGGGCATTGCGATTAATGAAGAAGTACTTGAGAAGACAGACCTGGCTGCACTTGGTATCACTAAAGAAGAATTGGTGGCTACCAAGACGGCTGAAGTAGGAAACATCTTCAACTTCGGTCGACAAAAGGCGGAAGAGGTTGGTTTATATTTCAAAGATGAGACTGGTGCGCAAATACCAGTCTGGATGGGTTCTTATGGTATTGGCATTACTCGTATGATGGGAGTGTTGGTAGAAAAATATGCTGACGAGAGGGGAATCGTTTGGCCAGAAAATGTTGCTCCATACAAAGTTCATCTAGTGGCCCTAAATACTGATGATGCTTCACTTAGAGATTATGCTGATGGTATTTATGCCAACCTAAAGGCCAAGGGCGTCGAGGTCTTATTTGATGACCGCGACGCCCGAGCGGGTGAGAAGTTTGCTGACAGTGATTTGATCGGTCTGCCGTACCGAGTGGTGGTGAGTAAAAAGACTAAGGAAGAGGGGCAGTTTGAGGTGGTAACTCGCGCCACGGGTGAAGTCCGTAAGTTGTCAGAGGCTGAATTGTACGCTGATTTTGATGCTAACCCAGATACGTAGTACAATGCTCCTCCTATGAGTTTTTTCTCTCGCCACATCCAAAAGATCCTTGCTACCGTTTCGACTGACATGGCGATTGATCTTGGTACCGCCAATACTTTAGTGTACGTGAAAGGTAAGGGGATAGTTCTTAATGAGCCAACTATAGTGGCAATAAACAAAAAGACGGGCCAGTTAGTGGCGGTCGGTAACGAAGCAAAGACCATGCAAGGTCGAACTCCACAGCATATTGAAGTGGTTCGACCTCTCGTCGATGGTGTTATCTCTGACTTTGAAGTGACCGAGGAGATGCTTGGTTATCTAATCAACAAGGTACATGGTGAGATGAGGTCATTGGTCGCCCCGCGCATGCTCATCGGTGTACCATCTGGCATTACTAATGTCGAGATGCGCGCCGCCCGCGACGCAGCCAAAAACGCAGGTGCACGAGATGTGTTTTTGATTGAAGAGCCAATGGCGGCTGCTATCGGCTCCAAACTACCGGTTGGTAAAGCGGCGGGGAATATGATTATTGATATCGGTGGCGGCACGACTGATATCGCTGTTATTTCACTAAATGGCATTGTGGTAGCCAAAAACTTGCGGGTAGCCGGCGACCATCTCAATGTAGCTATTGCCTCTTATGTCCGCGACCAGTTTAAGGTCTACGTCGGTGAGAAAACTGCTGAAGAGGCCAAGATCGCCTTAGCTTCTGTCCGGGCTGATGGTAGTGGTAATGAGATGGTCGTACGCGGTCGTGATGTTATGACTGGACTACCAAGAGAGGTAATTATCACTGCTAGTGACGTCAGAGATGCAGTCTCAAATCAGGTCGAGACAATTGTTGAGGCGACAAAATCAGTTCTAGAGAAAACTCCACCCGAGGTTTTAGCTGACATTATGCAACGAGGTATTCATATCTGTGGGGGCGGAGCATTGATTCCTGGCCTAGCTTCTTTCTTAGAAGAAAGTATCCAAGTGCCAGTAATAGTTGTGCCGGACCCGCTGCGGGCGGTCGTGAGAGGAGCTGGTATTGTGATTGAAAACCTTGATTTATATGAAGAAGTACTTATCGACAACGAAGGCGAGCTCTCGCCATTCTACAATTAAGCGTTGGCGCCGAGGTCTCTATTTTACCGTCGCCGTTTTGCTCGTGGCTTGGCTTTTTCCAACTATTGTCTCGTTGGTGTCTTATGTAGCCATGGCTCCCGTGGTGGCATTGTCTGGTTGGTATGAAAAATCAGAGAGTGCTATCCCAGTTTATTTGCGCTCGCGAAATGAACTGGCTAAAGAAATAGAGGAATTAAAAAGAAATATTACCAACCAAACCGGCACTCAGCTATCGATCAGACGACTGTTGGAAGAAAACATGCAGCTGAGAATTGCGTCGGGCATCAGTACTTCATCTGATCGAGTCGTGGCTCGAGTAATTGCTCAACCTACTAGGCTTAATTATGATCTGCTCCAAATTGATCAAGGGGCACGAGCTGGTATTGTGGTTGGTTCACCAGTCTTTGTCGGTTTAGATACGGTGGTGGGGGCTGTAGTGCATGTGACCCCAGCTTATTCTTTTGTCGACCTGGTGACTAGTAGTGGGTTTACCGGGACGGCCTACCTTGTCGGACCAAATGTTTTTGCCCCAATTGAAGGGGTTGGTGGCGGGGTAGCGCGGGTAAAAGTACCGCAGGGTATTCCGCTGCAGGTTGGTAATTTGGTTTTGTTGCCGAGTGTTTCTGGGGGGGTGTATGGCGAGATTGTCGAAGTGGCTAATATTCCCACCCAGCCAGAACAGTATGGTTATGTCACTCCGCCAATACCACTCCAGAGTCTACTTTATGTTTCTGTCGGCACTAGTGTACCTAAGTCTCGGAGTGAGCAAGATATTGAGACTGATATCCAAAAGAGTGTTCAGGAGTACTTTCGTTTAGTGGATTCAGTTGGTTGGTTGATGGCTACGAGTACGGCTAGTGGAACCGAAGAAAATTTATCGGTCGATGAGGAGGAAATTGAAGTTGAATCTAATCAATGATATGAATTTTGGTCTCCGTTTCATTCTCCTCACGCTTTTTTTATTAAGTTTTATTAGTGGTTGGTTTTGGCTAGCTTTGGGATTTTTTTGCTGGTATCTATTTCGCTATACGGGCTTTGAATTAGTGTTGATTTGTCTTCTGCTTGATGGTTACTATGGGGCCTTATCAGTCAGTCCAGTCCTTTCGCTGGGTAGTTTTATGCTTTGGTCGGCCATGCTTTTTTTACGAACTAGACTAATGTTGTATAATCAGGGTAATGAGATTGTTTTCTAGTCGCCCCAGAAAGATTGTTGAATTGGACGAAGTTTTACTTGATGCGACTAACGTTTCCTCACTTAATCTAGCCCGGTTAGAAGGTAAGCGAGAGCTGCCGATATCGTACGTTAGTATCTACGCCGTCGGTGCCGTATTCATTATCGTCTCGGTGATTTTCTTTCTCAAAATATTTCAACTTCAAGTAACTGAGGGGGCTAATTATTCGGCCATTGCCCAAAACAATAGCGTTGATGAAGCAGTGGTTATTGCTGAGCGTGGAGTAATTTATGATCGAAATGATGAGTTGGTGGCTTGGAATGAGTTTGATGATCGTAGTGTTTATGACTTTCCGATTCGTTCTTATACTGACCGGCTTGGTCTTGGGCAAGTCTTAGGCTACGTTAGTTACCCCAGACGAGACACGCGCGGCTTTTTCTATCGGACCGAGTATATAGGTCGTAGTGGCGTGGAGTCGGCCTTTGATGAAGTTCTTCGTGGTCAAAATGGGACGAAAATTGTGGTAGCTGATGCTCTAGGAAAATCTATTAGTGAGCATGCGATTGGTCAGAGTACTTCTGGTAACCCGCTTACCTTATCGCTTGATGCTGAGTTATCGGAAGCCATGTATCAAATTATTTCTACCTCGAGCGCCAGCGCCGGTTTTCGCAGTGGCGCGGGCGCGATTATGAATATTCATACGGGTGAACTAATTGCTTTGACTAGTTTTCCAACCTACGACCCTGAAGTGATGGCGGATGGTTATGATGTTGATTTAATTCAGACCTATAATGAAGATGATCGACTACCTTTCTTAAACAAAATTATTAGTGGTGCCTATACACCAGGTTCTATAGTAAAGCCGTTTGTAGCCTATGCGGCTTTGGCGGAAAAAATTATTGATCCGAGTAAGGAAATTATTAGTACCGGCGAGATAGTGATTCCCAATCCCTATAACCCAAGTAACCCCTCCCGCTTCACTGACTGGCGAGCTCATGGTGTAATGACGATGCGTGAGGCAATCGCTTTCTCTTCTAATGTCTACTTTTATACTATTGGGGGTGGTTTTGGTGATCAGCCAGGTTTGGGAATTACTAAAATGGCTGAATATTACCGACTGTTTGGTATGGGGAGTACCACTGGAATAAACATCGCCCAAGAGCAAGCCGGAGTGGTACCTGATCCGGCCTGGAAAGCAGAAGAGTTTGATGATGATTGGCGTCTTGGCGACACCTACTTTACGGCCATCGGTCAATTTGGTTTTCTAACTACGCCGATTCAGATGTTGCGTGCTTATGCCGCCATTGCTAATGGTGGAAAATTAATTGAACCACATGTCGTCAAGGGTGAACAAGGTGAGGTAGTTAATCTTAATCTTAATCCTGAATATCTAAAGATTATCCACGAAGGTATGCGCAAAACAGTTAATCTCGACGGGGGAACAGCCCGGGCGCTCGAGCGGCAGGACGTTGCTATAGCGGCTAAATCCGGGACAGCTGAGGTGGGAGCTGGTAATGCTTACGTAAACTCCTGGGCGGCAGGGTTTTGGCCCTATGAGAACCCAGAGTACGCTTTTATCCTGATGATGGATAGAGCCCCGCGGAGCAATGCTCTTGGTGCTACCAGAATTATGGGTGATGTGGTGGAGTGGATGTCAAAGGAGAGACCGGAATATCTAATGTTAACAGAGACCGAATAGACTTCTTTCAAAAGCGGCACATCTATCCTGGTTTCATGATGTTTGTTCGGTCACCTTAGTATTTAACTAAGGCTCAACCACAAAAATACCTCCAACCAGCATACCGGCACTCACTTTTGATAGAAGTTCAATAAACACAAAAATTTGACCCGAGCGCGGTTGTGCGTATAATTGGGTAAATCTAATTTTCGTATGAATGACACACAAGCATTTTTGACCGCTGAAAAGTTCGATGAGCTGAAAAAGGAGTTAGACCATCTAAAGACCGTTCGTCGCAAAGAGGTGGCCGAATCACTCGAGTACGCTAGAAGTTTGGGCGACTTATCAGAGAATGCTGAGTACCAAGAAGCACGAGACATGCAGTCGGCGATTGAAGAAAGAATTGGTTACCTAGAAAAGGTTATCAAAGAAGCGAAGATTGTGGCTCATGAAAAGAAAGGGGGAGTGATCAGTCTCGGTTCAGTAGTGACCATCCAAAAAGAAAAAGAGAAGGATAGTCGCACTTACACTATTGTGGGTTCAGATGAAGCCAATATCCACGACAAGAAGCTATCCTACCTTTCGCCACTCGGTGAAGCGTTAGTCGGGAAGTCAAAAGGCGATGAGTTTACGTTTGAGACACCGACCGGAAAACAGAAGTACAAAGTATTGAAGGTTGAATAATCAAAATTACCGAATACAAAAGACCGGCGCCACTGGCGCCGGTCTTTTGTGATAACTTTCGTATAATCTATATCTTATCATATATGATAAGATATAGATTATACCTCAGACCCAAATCTTTCGAGGATAAAACTTATCTCTGATCTGGCTCTCAATTCATAGATACTTGCCCGGCTTGTCTTTTGTGATTACACCTTTTGCGTTATTGACCATAAAACGCTACTATAGCTTCATTATGTCAGGACTAGATGAGGTACGAGCCGAGCGGATAAAGAAACTAGAGCTACTAAAAGCCAAAGGGGTTAATCCGTACCCAGCTAAGGTTTCTCGCACGCATGAGATCGAGGCGGTCTTAAGTGGTTTTGACCAGTTGGTTGAGGCAGAGATTGAAGTCTCTATCGCGGGACGAGTAATGGTCGTGCGCGGTCAGGGGGCTATTATGTTTGTAGTTCTAAAAGATGGTACCGGTTCAATTCAACTGGTCTTTAAAGAAGATGTTTTGCCGACTGAGGCCTTTTCACTTTTCACTGAGACGGTCGATGGGGGAGACTTTATCGCGGCGACTGGCACGCTCTTTACCACCAACCGCGGTGAGCGCTCGGTGCTGGTCACGAACTGGCAAATGCTCACCAAGACCTTACTGCCACTTCCGGATAAATATCATGGTCTGCAGGATGAGGAAGAACGTTTTCGCAAACGCTATCTAGACATCCTTACGCGCGAAGATCTACAGGAGTTATTTAAGCGCAAGGAGAAGTTTTGGGACGTCACCCGCTCTTTCATGAAGAGATATGGTTTTACTGAAGTGGAGACACCCACCCTAGAAGTCACTACTGGTGGCGCTGAAGCGAGGCCATTTAAAACTCATCACAATGACTACGACATGGAGGTCTATCTCCGCATCTCAATTGGTGAATTGTGGCAGAAGCGTCTGATGGCCGCCGGCTTTGCTAAGACGTTTGAAATCGGTCGAGCTTATCGCAACGAAGGATCAAGTCCAGAGCACTTGCAAGAATTCACCAACCTAGAATTCTATTGGGCCTATGCCAACTACGAAGATGGGATGAAACTGGTGCGTGAGCTTTATATCGAAATTGCCCGTGAAGTTTTTGGTACGACTGAGTTTGAAGCGCGTGGCCATAAGTTTAATTTGGCTGATGAGTGGGGGACAATCGACTATGCAAAAGAGATAAAGAATCGAACTGGCGTCGATATTTTCTCAGCGACCGAGGAAGATGTGAAAGCCAAGCTCACTGAGCTAGGAGTAAAGTATGAAGGTGATAACCGTGAACGACTGACAGATACTTTATGGAAGTATTGTCGCAAGCATATCGCTGGACCGGCGTTTTTGATAAATCACCCCAAGGTAGTAGCACCGCTCGCGAAGTCAAGACCGGATGGTTTGACGGTCGAGATGTTCCAGCCGATTATCGCTGGTAGCGAGGTTGGTCGTGGCTATAGTGAACTCAACGACCCTCTTGATCAACGTGAGCGCTTTGAGATCCAGAAGCGACTACTTGAGGCGGGGGACGATGAAGCGATGATGTCTGACTTCGAGTTCGTGGAGATGCTTGAGCACGGCATGCCACCG